>JBJTEQ010000088.1:0-4540 GCA_046092945.1 Kapaibacterium sp. (SeqCode) | reverse complement strand
GGCCGTTGAAGAGAGCATCGATGACGTACGTGAGGTTCTCACGGGTAGCAACATGATCTTCGTTACCGCCGGTATGGGTGGTGGCACGGGAACGGGAGCAGCTCCGGCTATTGCTCGCGTTGGACGTGAACTTGGAGCTCTGGTTGTTGCAATTGTGACAAAGCCGTTCAAGTATGAGTCCAAGCGCCGTATGACGCAGGCCGAGGCTGGCATCAAGGAACTTCGCGAACAGGTTGATGCTCTGATCGTCATTCCCAATGAGCGCCTTCTGGAAGTGATCGATCAAAATGTGCCATTTGGCAACGCTATGATGATGGTCGATACGGTGCTTTACAATGCCACGAAGGGTATCGCCGACATCATCACTGGCGTAGGCTACATGAACGTCGATTTTGCCGATGTTCGAACAGTAATGGCCGGCATGGGTGATGCTCTCATGGGTATTGGTCGTGCCAGTGGCGAGCATCGCGCGATCGAAGCAGCCCAGAATGCATTAAACTCTCCGATACGTGAGGGGATGTCCATTCACGGAGCGAAGGGGCTCCTCGTCAACATCACTGGTGGTCCAAGCCTAACAATGTTCGAAGTGAGCGCTGCAGTTGCGGCAATTGAACAGGCTGCCGGTGATGATGTCAATCTGATCCATGGCGTTGTTCTCGATGATCGCATGGACGATGCCGAGATTTCCATCACGGTCGTTGCTACTGGATTCCAGAGTGAAGACGAAACGCTGGGCATCAACCCGTCCGTTACAACGTCTACGAAAGCTCCTATCATTGAGATCGTGCGCAATCCGTCCGAGCGTGAAGCAGGAGAATCTCCTGTAAATCAGGCCTCCGCACCAAGCCCGATCGCATCTCAGCCGACGGCTGACGTTGATGTGAACGATGTGAATGTGCCTACATACCTGCGTCGCCAGCGCGAGCGCGAACAGGAGTCGCAGAACCTGCGTCAGCAGGCTGGCACACCCCGTTCTGAGCCACCAGCCTCAGGCTCGTTGCCAATTACTCCGTCCGATACCTCTGGACAGAATGCGCAAATGAGCCGTGCCGCCTCCGGAGGTCAGCCAGCGTTCCTTCGCAAGATCATGGATTAGTTACTTAGTTACGGAGTTACGGAGTTACGGAGTTACGGAGGGACGGAGTGACGCGTCATTCGGCCCCCGGGTCAAGGCCCGGGGCTAATATTGAGCGCTTGTCACCTGTCACTTGTCACTCGTCCTTTCTTCCATCGGTCCAGCCGTGGTATCGACCGTGTGGCAAGCCACGCAACAAGGCCGTTGTATCCGCCTCGTTTCATCTGCTCAATACAGAATGTCTGCATCTTTTTTGCAGAATCGATCTCCGGAGGCGTGAGAAACGCCCCCTTCTGATAGCACATCGAACAGTACTTAGGGCTGCGAGATCCGTCTATCTCGGTGCCACCGCCCTGCTTGTCCTTCTTCATCGGAAAGCCGCAGCTCTGACAGTATTTGGTCTGGTTCATGGTATGCTCCCAGTCTTGCTATGAAGAACATCAAGCTACGCGTAATTGCGAATTGACAAAATGACGAAACGACAGAGTCATCGGTAATCGGTCATTTGAATCAGATGGCTCGCTTTTGCTTGTATGACGATGGCGTGCTAATGCGCGGACACAAACACACATGGATTCCTGCTTTCGAAGGAATGACGATGGCGTACCCACGTTGTCCCACGGCTGAAGCCGTGGGCTAATGTGCGGAGCGTGCCTCCGTAACTCAGTAACTCTGTAACTCCGTAACTCGGTAACTCCGTAACTCGGTAACTCCGTAACTCCGTAACTCCGTAACTCCGTAACTCGGTAACTATCTGAACGTCTGTCCTTTCCATACCACGCGCTTTTGCAGGGCGAGGAAGGGAAGGAGCAGCTCGAGGAGCAGAAGTAGGACGATTGTTGGCGCAATGGCGCCAAGCAGATAATAGCGGCGCAGACGAATTGCGGAATTGGCAATCAGCCAGCCATCGCCGAGCATGCGTAGACAGAGAAAGAGAGTGATCCACGGCCAATGCCCAAGCACGACAGAACAAACAAGGCCAAACCAGTAGAACACGCTGGTGAGCGCAAAGGTGTGGCCGCGCCAGCCGAGGCCAAGGCCGCCTTGGACCCAGCGTTGTTTCTGACGCAGATATTCGGTTAACGTCAGGCAGGGTTGGGTCTCGACGCGGCTAGTGGGGTCGCAGATGAAGCCAACGCGAAGACCACGTCGACCCATGGCTTGCAGCAGGGCGAGGTCCTCGGTTACACTGAACGATATCGCGCGGTATCCGCCGATGGCATGAAATGCCGAAGTGCGCACGGCCATGTTGTTCCCGAAACAACCAAGGGGCTGACGATTCGCATTGGCTGATTGTGCCATGCTGGACGTGTAGAGCCATTCGATGTCTTGAAGGAGAGCAAATAGATTACCCCGACGAACAGTGGTGAAGCTGCATACCATACCAACTCGCTCATCGCGAAATGGCTCGGTCATTGTGCGTATCCAATGCGGCTGCACGCGGCAATCGGCATCGGTCAACAGGATTATCTCACCGGTCGCGCGCTCTATGCCGTATTGCAGCGCACCGGGCTTGCCTCGCAGATTATCAACGGCATCCTGCTCGCTGCGATGCAATGCGTCCACGCAGGGATTTTGCTGAGCGATGGAATCTATCAAAGCGCCTGTTGTGTCGGAACTGCGGTCATCGACAATCAGGATCTCCAGCTTGTCGTGCGGATAGTCGCTAGCAAGTAGAGATGCCGCGCAGGCGGCAATGTTCTGCTCCTCGTTGCGTGCCGGCACCACCACACTGACTCGCGGTAATGCCACTGCAGGATTTGAAGGACGCATCTGATTGCCTCGACGCTGACCCATCATGAAGAACACGAGTCGCGCAAGGTACACCAGTGCGGATGCAGAAAGCAGCCATGGTAGAAGAGTATTCAAAGCCGGGTAAATTACCGCGTCGTAGCTTTGCACCTGATTACGAAATGTTCATCGACTCAGTGCCCACGAGCGGCGCGATGGGTCATGCTCTGGGAGCCCCGTGTCATCAGCCTTTGCCAAGCGTCGAGTCGATCTCATCAATGATCCGGTCGGTCGGTCCCTGCGACTGTTCTCTGTTCCGATCGCGCTGAGCTTCATCATCAACATGATCTACTCGCTGGTAGATCGGTACTACGTCTCCCGTTTAGGTGACGCCGCCATTGCGGCCATTGGGTCCACCGACCAGATCGTGTTCTTCCTATTCACACTTGTTAGCGGCATTGCTGTCGGCGCGGGAATCATCGTATCTCGCCGGTTCGGCGAAGGCGACGCTCATGGTGCACAGCGCACGGCCACGCAGTCACTAGTGGGCATGGCCCTGATGGCTGCCATAGTTACGGTGGTCTTCTACCTCTCGATGTCGGCTGTGCCGGTACTGATGCGCATGCCGTCGGATGTGGCGGTCTTTAGCATGGACTATCTGAGCATGCTGCTTATCGGATTCACCTTCAACCTGATGAACTTCCACATCTTTTCACTGTCGCGATCCAGTGGCAACGCCATGTTCCCGACAATAGTACTGGTGATGACCGTTATCCTCAACGCCGTGATCGCCCCCTTCCTGATCTTTGGAATCGGTCCGTTCCCTGAAATGGGCATGAAAGGGGCTGGCCTGGCCACAGCACTGTCGCAGATCAGCGGCACAGTGATCTCGCTGGTAGCCATCGGTAGAGGAAAGACCAATCTACGTTTTGACTTTTCGCAGTTCCGGCTTGATGCGGATCTGCTGATACGGGTTTTCAAGCAGGGCCTTCCGGCGTCGCTGCAGATGCTCTCGGTGAGTCTCAACCGGGCTCTGATCTTTGCAATGGTCGGCGCGTTTGGCACCAGCGCCACGGCGGCCTATACGCTAGGCCTGAATGTTGACATGATGGTCTTCATGACGGTGTTTGCCGTTGGCATTGCCGTGCAGACGGCCACCGGTCAGAATCTCGGTGCCGGCAAGCCGGAGCGCGTCTGGCAGTTCTTCCGGAGCGCTGCGCTGCAGCTCTCGGTGCTGATGGCCGGCCTTGCCGTTGTAGTGTTGCTCTTCGGACGTGAGTTTGTTGCCGCTTACACTCGTTCGGATGGTACCATTGAGGCCGCGACACAGTACCTGCATATCACGGTCTTTGGATACGTGTTCTTTGCCGTGGGTCTTATCGCCGTGAGAGTGATCTCGGGTGCCGGAGCATCCACACTTGCAATGGTCATCACCGCAGGATCGCTCATCGGCATTCAGTTGCCTCTGTGCTATGCACTTTCACATACCGCCGGTATGGGACAGATGGGAATTTGGGTGGGCGTTACCTGTGGATATGCCATTTTCTGCTGCATTGCCTACGCTGTTCTGAAGGGTGGACGTTGGCTCCGGACGTCGGTATAGGTCGAATTCTCGAAATCCTCAGTTGATGGCTTAAACTTCAGAGCACAGCCGGGCGTCTGAGACCGCCGTTATCCAATTGCACGCTGCAAGCCATGTCCAACGCACTGACAATCTCCATGGCAGAACACGAC
>JBJTEQ010000087.1:0-11916 GCA_046092945.1 Kapaibacterium sp. (SeqCode) | reverse complement strand
CGTGTGTGGTTAAGCCACAACGACAAATCCTCAACATGTGTCCTCACCCCACCCAATGTTCGACGGGCTTTGTGAGGAACGTCTCGACGGGGATTCCATCGCCCCCTACAAGAAGGGTACGGTGGGTGGCGAATTGTTTCGCAAAAGCACCCGGTCCGGAGTGATATACGTGAGCCGGACCGCTTTTAACTTCGATCGCGGTGAGCCGACGTTTGGAGCTAACCACGAAGTCCACTTCGTAGCGACCGTCGCGCCAGTAGAACAGTTCGCATGTACCCTGGAGGGCTGCATTTGATAGATGTGCCCCGACGGCTGATTCGACAAGGTGGCCCCAGAACTCGGGATCTGAGCGTGCCTCTTTAAGGGTTCTCTTGCTGCTGGCAGACATCAGGGCCGTGTTGAGCACCTGCAGTTTAGGACTCGAGGCGCGCTGACGCGCGGTGTCTCCGGCATACTTCTGAAGTCCGCACACGAGGCCGGCACGCTCTAGAAGTTCGAGATAGTGGGCAAGCGTGACTGTGTTGCCGGCGTCCTGAAGCTGACCAAGCATCTTGGTAAACGAAAGCTCGCGTCCGGAGTATTGACAAGCAAGATCAAACAGCCGCCGAAGGAGCGCAGGCTTATCTACGCGCGTCAGGAGCAAGACGTCACGGGCGATGGACGTCTCGATAAGGCTATTCAGCACATAATGTCGCCACCTGTCCGGATCCTTTATCAGCTGAGCAGCTCCCGGATAACCACCGTAGAAGAGGTACTGATCAACGTTCCAATCGAAGGCACTCTGCATTTCCGGGTACGACCAATGTGGCATGGTGATCGTTTCAAATCGTCCGGCTAAACTCTCCGACAAACCCTGGGCGATCAACAAGGGGGCTGACCCCAGAACTACCACCCTAAGCGGCCTCTTTGCCCGTGAGTCCTCATCCCACAGCCGCTTAACTGTCTCTGACCATTGCGGAATCTTCTGTATCACGTCCAAGACCAGCACCGCACCCCGCTTTCCCCCAATGCTCAGCCGTGCAGCTTCCCATTGCTGGATGATCCAGTCCGTACCACGCAACGATGGCTCATCCGCAGTTGCGAATGTTACCGGAAGTGTGAGTTCACTCGTCACCTGCTCAACCATGGTCGTCTTTCCAACCTGTCGAGGTCCGGCAACTACCTGCATGAACCGTCGCGGCTCGGCCAGCCGCTTCTGCAGCACATCAGCCTGACGGCGTCGAATGATGGTTGGTCGTTTACTCATTGTACTGAGCAAAATTACTCAGTGCAATGAGTTTTTTGCAACGTGGGTCACCGCTTTCGCGGGAATCCTCATCCCCTTCCCCACGTTTTCCCGCGGCTGAAGCCGTGGGCTATCATGCAGCAATGCGTAGGAGACGCCTCACACCTGAAACCCGAAACCTGAAACCCGAAACCTGCTCGCAGCGCTCCGAATCACTTGTACAGGATGATCTCTTCCGTCAGGATGTCGGGCACGCCATTGGCCTGCAGGATTTCCGAAGAGCGGGTGTTGATGACCGCGCGGTTCTCTGCGGCTACGCGCTGGATGTCTGCGTCGGTGTAGGTCGTACCGGAGGTGATGAGTCCGAGCCACGTGAGGATTGCGATGAGAAGTTCCATGTCTGTCTCCAGTGAAAGTTGTGTTGAGAGGTAAATGCCAACCAATGTTAAAAGATTTCCCCACGAACTTCGCGTGAAAAAGAACACTCCCAATCCATAACAAGCGGTATTTTCGGACAGTTACTTTTAAGGGGCTCCGGGAGCGTCGGGACTTCACCTTTGGGAGTTGGAACACTGATGACAAGAGCATTGATCGAGGCGCTGGAAGGCGCGCTGGTGGTCTTTCCAGACCTGCTTGAGCCATCCCAACTGGCACACAGATTCCCGAAGTTGGTGGCAGGGTGCATACGTGCCGCCAACGAGATTCGTATCGGTAGCAGGTCAGAACGAGATCTTTCCATGCTGGTCTATGGTCGTGACGACGTCCCGCGCGCGACCCTTCAAAGGCTGCTGACACGGACGAAACTCGAACTTGAGCGAAGTGTCCACGAGGCGGATCCCGAGGATTCAGATGATCTGAATCGCCTGCCATGGATGTCCGTACTGCATCTCTACTCTGCAGGAATCACTGCGTATGCCGGCTCGTCGGACTACCGAACGGGGGAACGCCTAGCATCAGTGATCTCGGCTGCTAAGGATGCCTACATGCTCCCGATGGCGATATCATCGGGTGTGTTGCTCACGCTCCACCGGGCGCAGCACGATAAGCCAAGCCGCATGCTTCGTGCGCGCGAAGCCACACGGAAAGTACTGGACGATTTTCTCGATTGCTGGGAGTGGATTTCGACCTATGCGGAATTGCTCAGCATTGTGCGCCGCCGCTATGGAATGAAGGTGCGCAGAGCTAGGATCGTGGAGATCCGTGAGGCACTTGATGGACTTCTTCTGGGCGGATTAAAAGGCATGGCACCCCAGGCACAGATGGTTGCTGCGCTCTGTGCGTACATGGTAGGCCAGCTTGACGATAATGCAACGACCATCATTCAGTGGGCCGATGTTTACAAACGAGCTTCGATGGCCGTCGACAAAACGTCACGACTCTATCAACGCACGTCCAGACGTATGTATCTGCGCGCCTACATGGTTGCCCGGGACTACAAGAACTCCGTTCCTGTGCTTGAGCAGATACTCATCCAAGAGTTTACTTCGATCCAGTCACAGGTTACCGCCGAGTATGCCACGTATATCGTCTGGCTTACGCGCGGCCTGCTCACCCAAAAGCGCTATTCCGAGGCTCTTGCGAACATCAACCTGATCGACACCAGCCTCATGAAGCGCGCTCCGGAGAATGTTCGGACAGTTGCGCTCCTGTATCGGGCTGTGGCTTCGCAGATGACCGGGACATCCTCAGATGTGCTCGACCGGAGATTATTACGAGTGGCGATGATTCGGAATGAAAGCAGTTCTCGCCGGGCATCACAGCACAATCTTCGCCTTGGTGCCCTGACCGCCATCCTCATTCATTTGTACAGCGGCGGCACGGCTGGGGTGATCACACCAAAGGAAGTAGCTGAAAAGCTCCTCCTCATGGTCAATATGCATTCACAGGTGCGCACGTGCGCCCGGACCGCAGCATTCATTCGAACCGTGGCCGTTATGGAGAACGTAGAACACATCAGTGTTGCCCAGGTTCACCGCTCTGTTGCAGTGAAGCGTCAGATGAAGATCCTTGCATCCACAACTCCAGATTTTGACCTGGAAATAGCCCTGTACGAAGAGCTTCTTCACCGGATCTATGGAGACAGGCTGCGGGAACTGCTGGCTGAACCTGAGCCAAAACGCAAGCCCCGACGCAAAAAGACCCCCTAAAAGTAACTGTCCGAAAATTCCGTTTGTTCGGGACTTTTTGCGCAAGGTTGCGCGCTAAGTTGCACTACGGTCAATGACGGTCAGCGCAACGGTTCGTTGGTGCGACGAACCCTTCCCCTTGTCGTCAGAGAGTGAAATAGCAGTGTTGGGACGTCCTGCATAACCCCTCTTTGCAGGCACACACTGAATGGAAGCGGTCGGAGCGTAGTTGCGCCCCGACCGCTTCGGTTTTTATGGGGGAACCTCAACGACTGTAGCGCCCCTTGCAGCCACAACGAAAAACGCCGTCAATCGATACACTCGAATGACGGCGTTGGGGTCGCTCCGCAGCAGGGACTTGAACCCCGGACCCTCTGATTAACAGTCAGATGCTCTAACCAGCTGAGCTACTGCGGAATGGACTGCAAATATAGGGCAAACAGGATTTTTGACAAGACACTGCCGTAACTTCCTTTCGTGATTGTTAGTACGGAAGCCATCGTTCTCCATTCTCGCCGATTTGGCGACAGTTCGCGGATCGTAACGGTCTACAGCCGGGAACTCGGGAAGCTGGGCCTTGTTGCGAAGGGGGCCCGCACAACGTCATCGTCGCTCGGATCGGCATTGGAGCCCCTTAGCCACGTCCGGTGCCAGGTCTATCACGCCAAAAACAGGGAGCTGCACACCGTCAGCAAGGCCGAGAGTCTCTCGGCCCGACGTCAGATGCAAAGCTCCTACGAGCACCTGCGCTGCGGCCTGCTGATGTGCGAACTCATGATGCGCAGCCAGGAGCAGGAACAGGCCGATCCGGAGATTTTTGAACTGCTGCGGAAAGCCCTTGATGTGGCCGACGGTGTGAACCCTGACAGCGTCTACAGCGTCAGCGTGGCCATGCGGCTGCGCCTGGCCGACGTGATGGGGTTTGGTATTCAGCGTGCCCCCTGCCCGCCGGAGTGGCAGAGCGTTTCGATCGACGTGTCTGATGGCGTCGCTACGCAGCATGGACACGGCATTCGGCTGTCCCGGGCAACGTATGACGTGATCATGCGATCACTGCGCGGACAATGGACACCCGCCGAAGAGTCGATACAGCTGGAGATCGAGTCGTTCATTGGTATCTATTTTTCTCATCATCTTGATGCCCGCATCACATCTCGCACCTTCACGGCGCTGCAGTGACGCTGTATATTGTAGATCATGATCGGTGACATTGCCCTGACGATGTTTTTCGTGGTGCTGAACGGCTTCTTCGTTGCAGCAGAGTTTGCCATTGTCAAGGTGCGGATGTCGCAGATCGAGATGCGTGCCCGCGAAGGCAACGTGTTTGCCGGTGTTGCGCGGCACATCCTTGAGCACCTGGACGCCTACCTGAGCGCTTCACAGCTCGGCATTACGCTGGCCTCGCTCGGACTTGGCTGGATCGGCGAAAGCGTGGTAGCCAACATCGTTGCCCAAGCTGCCGTTGCCCTGAACATTACCCTCGCCCCGGAAGTGCTGCACACCATTTCGGTGATCATTGCCTTCTCGATCATCACAGTTCTGCACATTGTTGTGGGCGAACAGGCACCGAAGACCTACGCCATCCGACGCTCCGAAGCCGTCACCCTGGCGGTAGCCTTCCCGCTGCGGGCCTTCTACGTGATCTTCAAGCCGGTTGTGATCTCACTGAACTGGATGTCGAACGCCATGCTGGGTATCACCGGCATTGAGCATGCCGGTGAGCACGACGTTCATTCCCCCGAAGAGCTCCGATATCTGATCGCCGAGTCTTCGAAGCAGGGGGCTTTAGAGGTCTCCGAGCAGGAGCTGATCGACAACGTTTTCGAGTTCACGGAAACAACGGCCTCGCAGGTGATGGTGCCACGCTCGAAGATTACGGCAATCGACGTTGATACGCCGATCGATGAGCTGCTCGACATCGTGATGATCGAAGGCTATTCGCGCCTACCGGTCTACCGCGGATCGATCGACACGATCGTTGGTATCATTTACGCCAAGGACCTGCTGACGCTGATGCATCACCGCAACCTGGTGATCGTGCAGGATATTCTGCATGCCCCCTACTTTGTACAGGAAGACGTCAAGCTCAAGCGCCTGCTCCGGGATATGCAGCGCGACAAGGTCCACATGGCAGTGGTGCTGGATGAGTTTGGCGGAACGGCAGGCCTTCTGACGCTTGAAGACATCATGGAAGAACTCGTTGGGAATATCCAGGACGAGTACGACGACGAGGCTCCGATGCATGCTCAGCAATCGCCCGGTGCCTTTGAATTGGATGCGGCTATCCGGATCGACGAGGCCAATGAGTTCCTTCCCGAACCCCTCCCCGAGAGCGACGATTACGAAACACTTGGCGGACTGATCAACGTGCGGGCCGGACGGATCCCCGTGGCCGGAGACACGGTCGTGATCGATGGATACTCCTGCACAGTCCTTGCCGCTTCGCCCCGTCGTGTGGAACGCGTTCGCGTAACGCGACGTGCCGAATCATGAGACGCCCCCTTCCCCTCCTTACCCTCCTAACACTCGCTATCGCCGGCTGCGCCTCGCTGCCGGAGCGCCTGGCGCGCCTTCCCGAGTACCGGCAAAACGGACAAAGCGCATCGATGAAGGTGCCCTATCCGATCATCCTGCTCCATGGGCTTGGCCAGAAGGCCGAAGTGTGGCACGGTCCTGCAACAGACTACTTTCGGAAGGATCTGGGTCTGACATATGGCGGGGAGCTCTCTGCTGACCGAAAGGGTAACATCCGCCGCGTCATCGCTGGCTCGGGTCAGGCCGACTTCTTCACGGTGGCCTTTTCCAACTCATCCGACTCCATCAATGCATGGCGCGATGAGCTCGACGCCTGCATTACCGAGGTGCGCCGAACGACCGGAGCTGACCGCGTGATCCTCGTCGGTTACAGCATGGGCGGGCTAGCGGCGCGTGCCTATCTGGTGAAGCGCTATACGGATCATCACGTGAAGCGACTCATCACGATCGGCACTCCGCACCTGGGGTCGGCGATGGCCAAGATCTGGAACATCACAACAACTCTGGACGATTGCGCCCGCAACGGTGGCATCCTGACGCGCAAACCGTGCGAGCTGGCCCTTTCAGCAGTGCGCTCAGCACAGGACGATGTGCCATTCACCAGCGCAGCCATCCGCGACCTACGACGTCCGGAAGATGGCGGAGAATATCTGCGCCGCCTTGGCGCTTCGGCGCATCCGCTCGATGTCGAATACGTGAGCGTGATCGGCAAGGTCGATCTGGTCAACAACACCCTCAGTAAAGGGGCTGCCCAGGAACTCGTCCGCAAAGTGCTGAGCGTCATCGGCGGCTCTGTCGACGACATCTTCGACACCGGCGATGGCGTTGTTAGCGCTAAAAGTCAGAACATCATGAACATCGACTGGTTCGACAAGGACAAGTCAAGACGTCGTGCGGCCCGCGTCGTGGAGCTCCCGAGCGTGCATACAAGTCACCTGACCACGTCATCCGACGTGCAACGTGTAGCACTCGATGAAAAGCCCGTCTATCAGGGGGCATACGTTGCCCGCCGTGGCAATGAACCAGTACTGGTCGTAGACTTTGTGGATCACATCCCACATCTGTGTACGGTAACTCTCGACGTTTCCGGTGAATCTTCCGGACGTCGAACATTCAGAGCCAATGGCATTAGTCTTCTTGCTGGTGACGATGGCATCTATGCTCGCACGATCATTCCGATCGACTCGCTCGACTTGGGCCAGCAAGCCCCGTACAGCATGCGCGTAACGGTGACCAATACCTTTGGGTACACGGCAACCGGATCGGTTCAGTGGTAAACGTCGTTACTTGACGACGACCATCGGGCGGGACGTCTTGAAGCCCGGCGTGGAAAGGACCACGTAATACAGCGTGGACGGGATCTCGGAGCCCGACACCACAAACTCTGAAGTGTGCATGCCCGCCGGAAGTTCGGCGTTCACGATCGTTGCAACCGAATTGCCAACCACATCAACAATCCGCAGCTGAACCTTGCAGGGGGCAGGCAGTGAAAAGCGGATGGTGGCCTTCTCAGCTACCGGGTTGGGGTGAACCTCGTCAAGTGAGTACCCCGCCGTTGCAGCTGTGGATGTTACGCTGGGTCCGGAACCCTCAACAACCACGCGCACGGGCGAGGTCTGACGGGTATAGCAGGGTGTCTTGTATGTAGCAGTGTATGTTCCACTGGCCAGCTCCTGCGCGTCCTTCACGTGGAGCTCCGACGAAGTAGCGCCCGGAATAAGCGCGCCGTCCTTGTACCAGGAGAACTCGTAATACTTTGGCTGGCCAATGTTCTCGATACCAAGACGCAACTCACCACCCTCGGCAACCAGAACACGGGCGGACGGTTCAAGAACCGTCGGCTCGCCACTCGTCAGTCGCAGAAGACGAGATGTCTCTCCGGCACGCAGACTCGTTGCCAGCAGGAAACAGATGAATAGGCGAATGATGGACTTCATGGGAGAAACCTCCAACAACGACGCGAAATATAACGATTTTTGACCGCCAACTGCTTCCTTCCGCACCATGTCACCCTTGACTCCTCCACGCATCTTCATCACAGCCGGCGAACCATCGGGTGACGCGCATGCAGCGCGTTTCATGCGGGAGCTGCGACTGCTGATGCCGGATGTGGTTTTCGAAGGCTTTGGCGGACCCGCCATGGAGATGGAGGGTCTGCATTCGTTGGCATCCATGCGGGACCTTGCTGTGTCCGGATTCGTGGAGGTGGCCAAGCGATATCGCTACTTCACGAACCTTCTTGAAACGTGCCGCAACCATATCGTCCGGACAAAGCCCCTTGCCTTTATCCCCGTGGACTATCCGGGCTTTAATCTGCGTCTGGCTGCCAAGGTGCGCTCACCGCGCCTTCCGGTGATCTGGTACATCGCACCGCAGCTTTGGGCATGGGGCCGACGTCGCGCCACAACACTTGCTGCATCAGTTGACCAGCTCCTTGTGGTCTTCCCGTTCGAGGTGGAGTTCTTCTCCCGGTACGGTATTGCCACCGAGTATGTTGGACATCCACTGATGGAAATCCTCCCCCCGCCGTTGGAGCGCAGACCAGATGCGCCCATTGTGCTGATGCCGGGCTCACGGACGCAGGAGCTCTCGCGACATGTTCCGCTTCTCGTTCGAACGATCGGCGAGCTGCGCCGCTCACATGGGGACATGGCCTTTACCGTCCCGCGTGCACCGGGCATGGCCGCACGCCAGCTGCAGCCACTGGCCGATGCGGGTGCGATCATCGTTGACGACAGCAGCAACGCAATGAATACGGCCTGGGCAGGCATGATCAAGGCCGGCACGTCTACCCTTGAAGCAACACTCCGTGGACTTCCCTACGGCACGTTTTACCGGACGTCAACATTGAGCTATCAGCTGAGCAAGCATCTCATCGACGTTTCGTCGATCACGCTCATGAATCTTCTGCTTCAGCGCAATGTGGTGCACGAATACATCCAGCATGACGCAACACCGGCAAACTTGGCCCGCGAGATCGTCGAGCTGTCAAGCGACACCCATCGTCGAGACGAGCTGACCACCTCGATGAACGAGGTCCGCCAGCTCCTCTCATCGTCGGGCGCAAGCAAGCGTGCGGCAGAGATCGTAAGCGCAACACTTGCACGGAGGAACCGATGAAGGCACGCGTGTTTTCCGCTCTTGTGCGCTTTCTCGCCCGATCGTGGCGCGTGCATCTCGAAGGCAACATGCCGAGTGGACCCTGCATCATTGCCTTCTGGCATGGCGAAATGCTCCCCGTGCTGGCAAAATTTGGTCCGCTTCATTCGGTGGTATTGGTTAGCCCAAGCAATGACGGAAAGGTTCTTCAGCAGCTCCTGCGCGACTGGGGTCACACCATCGTTGAAGGTTCATCATCGCGAGGGGGCAAGCAGGCGCTGGAGCAGCTCGTTACTTTGGCACCGCACAACATCATCCTCATTACCCCCGATGGTCCGAGGGGGCCGGCCCACGTGGCTAAGCCCGGCGCCGTGATCACGGCTCAACGGTCGGGTGTACCGATCGTGCATGTCCGCGCTCGGGCAACACCAATCATCACGTTCTCCCGGTCATGGGATCGCTTCCAGGTGCCCCTTCCCTTTGCGCGGATCACTCTGCATCTGTCAGAGCCGATTCACGTTCCAGCAGAACTGTCCGACGATGAAACAACGGCCGAGATCCGGCGCATGGACGAGCGTATGCACGAGCTGGGGTCGATTACATGCTGAGCATGCTGTCTGCTCTCTATGGTCGAGTGGTGGCATATCGTAACAAACGATATGATCATCACCAACTGCCGATTGTCCCCGTGGACAAGCCGGTGATCAGTGTTGGGAACATCACAGCCGGTGGCAGTGGCAAGACGCCGACAACGCAGCTGCTGGTGCGCCTGTTGCGAGATGCCGGACGTCACCCGGCGATCGTGATGCGCGGATACAAACGTCGGTCCCGCGGCCTGGTGGTTGTCCACGATGGCAAGGGGCTTGTATCCTCCCTTGCAGATTCAGGCGACGAGGCATACATGCATGCAACAATGCTTGATGTTCCGGTGGTGGTGAGTTCCGATAAAGTCGAAGCCGCTGCCTACGCTGCCGGTCATCTGCCGTGTGATGTGATCATTGTCGATGATGGGTTTCAGCATCGCGCTCTGCACCGGGACGTTGATATCGTGATCGTCGACCAGGCATCGATGAATGGATCGCTCCTTCCCGGTGGACGTTTGCGGGAGCCCCTTACCGCCCTCAATCGTGCCGACATCATCCTGACTTCCGAGGGTGTTTCTGTGGCCGACGTAGAGAAGTACGTGAAACCGACCGCGCATGTGTTCACACTCGAGCGCAGAACAAACTGCTCAGCCCCAGCAGATCGACCAGTTGTTGCCGTCAGCGGGATAGCGCGTCCGGAGCGTTTTCATGCGTCTCTGCGCGACCGCGGATACTCGATCGCAGAGTCGATCGTGTTCGGTGATCATCATCGGTACTCGGCGTTCAATGTTCGGCGGATTGTCTCGGCTGCTCAGCGTCACGGGGCTCAGATACTCACCACGTCCAAGGACGCCGTCAAACTCAGACCGCTCATGCTTGAGGCAGAGGTCCCAATGGAACTCAACGTTCTTGAACTAGAAGTCCACCTGCATTCGTCATCGTCGTTTCTTTCCGCCGTACTTCCAAGGATCACACCGTGAAGATCGCTATCTCCCGTGCCAGTGGCAGCCCCGCCTATGAACGCTATGCGCCATGGCTTCAGGCAGCTGACGAACGCGTCAGCATTGTCGACCTGCATGGACTGACTCCAGACGTTGCTGCAGAGCAGCTTGGAAGCTGCGATGGCCTTGTGCTGAGCGGCGGACCGGATGTGGATCCATCACGATACGAAGCCGAGCATCGTAGGGCTCTGTGCGCAGCGATCGACACTGAGCGCGACGAACGTGAGATTACGCTCATTGAACGCGCCCGTGATCTTCGGATGCCGGTACTTGGCATCTGCCGTGGCGCGCAGATCCTGAATGTGGCCTATGGCGGAACACTCTATGCGGACCTTCCAACCGAGTACCCATCGCCGGTAGAGCACCGACAAATCGAGGGCACCGATGGACGTCACGAGCTCGCCGTCGAACCCGGATCGATCCTGCGTCGCATATCGCGCAACATGGATGGCGTCGTCAACTCAGCACATCATCAAAGTGTAGAGCACCTGGCGCCACTCTTCACGGCCTCAGCGCTTTCTGCCGATGGCATCATCGAGGCTTTTGAATGGGGCGATGCAGCCCTTGGAGGAAAGCCATTTCTTCTGGCTGTGCAGTGGCATCCGGAGCGACTCGACTACGACAACCCGTTTTCACTGCCGATCGCTCAGCACTTCATTCACGAAGCCGATGCATATCGTCTTCTGGTGAAGTCACACTCGTAACTACATCCTCGCGATCAATCTGTAATCCACAACTGATGCGCAGTTCGCCCGCTGTGGTTTGCTGGCCATATCGAAGTCGCGAATCGACAGACGCCTGAAGTGCAATGAACATCGACGGCCCCACAGTCCACTCGATTCCAAGACTCGCACGTCTGCCGAATCCATTCGCGTAGGTGAGTGTCTGCAAGCCCATTGCCGCATACTCGACCATGGTTGGTGCAACGTCGAACTGTTCGCTGGCAAACACGCTTACGCGTGCGCGGATAACCGCAGATGAACCAACGTTCCAGCGTGCATCCACCCATCCCAGTGAGCCGCTGGTGAAGGGGGCTGATGCGGTGCGCAACATCCGGAGGTCGGCGTTGCAACGAATCTCAAGCCGATCATGCACAATGCGTCGAAGGCGGATCCGCAGCATCCACAGAATGCGCTCGTGCTGCTCGCGCTGCACAGCTGACACACCATCCTCGTCCTGACGGTAGCGAATGCGCCATTCAACGTGAAGACGGGGCGTTACTCGCTGCTCAACATCGCCCACAACGTCGACGGCATTCGTTGCCATGGGTAACAGCCACGACCTCCATGGTCGACCGCTAAGCATCACCGAAAGCCTCATCGTTGCCAGACCTCGCTGCGATGCCC
>JBJTEQ010000086.1:0-17460 GCA_046092945.1 Kapaibacterium sp. (SeqCode) | reverse complement strand
CACATCGGGTGTTCCCGGTGCTATCGTGATGGTATGCACGTCGCAGGTCCACCAGGATGTGCCGTCTTCGTCATCCACCGACGCGGGAATGTCTCCAAGAATCACGTCCACGTAGATCGGCAGGTGATCGGATGCGCAGAGAAGAGCCGCGGCCATTTCAGCGCTGACCTTCTGGTTGGGCGGATCGTTGATGGACTTGTTGAAGCGCACCGCACCGTCATTCCCGAAAGCGGTGTACGTGGATGTGAGTACCCGTGGCGCGAGTTCGGTACTGGCAAGAATGAAATCGAACCGGTCATCGATGCCACCATCGACGCCCCCTCCGCAGCCGGAGATGGTTGTTGCCCGGGTGCACTGGGTATAGTAGGAAGCGAAAGCAACGTCATTGCGTCGCCAGTTCGATCCGAGTGGATCGACGAATCGGCGCGGTGCGTTTGGACCGATAAGAGCCTGCATGGCCGGTTCATCCGGACGATAGACATTGTAGTCACCGCAGATGAGCACGTTGGCGTACGTCGTCATCCGGGCATTCATGGAGCTAACCTCGCGTTGTCTCTGCGCCTCATCGGATGACGATGATGAGGCTTTCAGGTGGAGGCCGTACACGACGACGGTGTCGTCCGGCACTCCCTTGTCATCCAGATGTTCAAGGGTCGTCTCGAAGATGTCGCGCAGTTCCGTCGGGATCCTCTTCGTACCCAGCAGACGCAGTACTCGCTGGTTGTAGAGCACGGTGATCTCCGTATCAGGCCCGTCTTAGTAGGGAGTAGCCGCCAACGGCTCCTCCGTCAGCACCTGCGATAGAAAGCGTGGCCGGACGGATGCGTCGGCCAGTTCCGAGCAGACAACAATGTCGGGCCGGATGCTGTCGAGGATGCGCTTGAACTGCGGAATGCGACCATCCTCATTACCCTGACTGAACTTGAGAAGATTGTAGGAGCAGACGCGAATGGTGTCGGAAGCTTGCAGGCTCACCGAACCGAACAGCCAGAGCGAGAGGAGTACGTACCGTAGCATGACTGCAAGTTATGCAGCGCATCCTATCACATCTTGTCAACCACCACCGTGCGCCCTTCGAGGGCCTGGCGAGCCCCCTGCAGATCGAGCACGGTAATGACCACCGACTTGCCGTTGGTGAGCTTCAGCTCGATGCCCTGCTTGCCGTTCCAGACGTAGCCCATCTTCTTGCCAAGGTTCCATCGGATGCCCCATCCGCCGAACTCTCCAAAGGGGCTCACCTTGCGCAGTGTTACCGATTCGATCTCGCTCCAACGGATGGTCCGTGCAGAGAACAGGTGGAATGGGGGCATGCGCACGCGTATGCTCTCGTCGTCGATCCAGATCTTGAGCTTGGTCTGAAACAACAAAGCCCAAAAGGAAACACTGAATATTCCAATCATGGCGCCGGGAAGGACCTCAAAAGGCTCCTTTCCGCCGGAGTTTATGTAGAACAGCCAGCTTATGCCGAACACGACGACTGTCTGGATAATGATGCCTCCGAAGAAGAGGTACATGATCGCTTTCGGAGCGGATTGTCGTTCGTAGAAGTCCATGGCGCAAATTTGCATGATGTTAACCACTCGCGACGTTGTAAAATTCTGGGTTCCCTTAAGCCTTACCTGGCTGATGATGGCCATTGAAGGGCCCATCCTGACGTCGGTGATTGCCCGCATGACCAATGCCGAGGTGAACCTGGCGGCCTACGGCGTGGCCCTTGCCCTGGCTATGCTTATTGAGTCGCCGGTGATCCAGCTGCTGAGCACGTCCGTGGCGCTGGCCCGGGACCGACGTTCGATGCATACGCTGCGACGCTTTACGCGTCGGGTGAACATCGGCGTAACGATCGGCATGGTGGTGGTGACGCTGCCGTGGGTGTATCACTTTGTGACCCGTAGCATTCTGCAGCTGCCACCCGAGGTGAGCGCGCTGATGCACGATGCGCTGATCGTGCTGATCCCATGGCCGGCTGCGATCGGCTACCGACGGTTCTACCAGGGGCTGATGATCCGCAATGGTAAGACACGACTCGTTGCCTATGGAACTGTGGTGCGCCTGTTCACGATGATGGGTGCGGCGTGGATGCTTGTAGAAATCGGCGGACTCAACGGCGTGGTGATCGGCTCGGCCGGCCTTACCGTTGGCGTGATCTGCGAGGCCATTGCCACGCGCATCATGTGCAGCGACGTGCTGAAGACGTATGAGGAAGTGCCCGACAGTGATGTGGTGCTGACCAATGACGACATCCGTCAGTTCTGGATGCCCCTTGCCCTGACCTCGCTTATCGGCTTCGTTGTCACCCCCATGCTGACGTTCTTCATGGGGCGGGCACCGCTCACGCTGACCTCGCTTGCTGTGCTGCCCGTAGTGGACTCATTGGTCTTCATCTTCCGCAGCTTCGGCTTTTCCTACCAGGAAGTTGGCGTGGCCCTTATCGGTGACCGGTTTCAGAACTACGAGGTAGTGCGCCGCGTGGGCGTGCGCATCGTTATCGTGACCACGGCAATACTTGCAGTTATCGCCACCACGCCCCTTCTCAGCATGATCTACGTGCACATCTACGGCCTGCGTCCGGACCTGGCCGAGTTTGCCCGCATGCCAACCTACGTGCTGATGAGTCTGCCGTTCATTGCCGTGGCCTATTCGCTGTATCGCTCGGCTCTTATCACAGCCCGACAGAACGTCAAGGTCACCATCTCGACGATGATGGAGGTAGGGGGCATTGCCGGCACCATGTTCATCCTCGTCGGGATGACCCAGCTGAACGGGGCTCTTGCTGCGGCGCTATCAATGGCTGCCGGACGGAGCTTCTCTACGCTCTACCTGCGCTGGAATGCCCGACGGCTGGTGGCATCAATGAAGTAGCCCCCTCGCAAACCAGCGCCCACGGATTCCGCACGGATGCGTGGTTGAGCTCCGGCAGTTGGGTATCTTTGACGCCTATGCAACCGTTGCTTGAAGTCCGCAATCTCGTTACGGAGTTCCGGTCAGACGTCTATGACGTCAAGGCCGTG
Organism: Kapaibacterium sp. (SeqCode); assembly: GCA_046092945.1. Taxonomy (GTDB): domain Bacteria; phylum Bacteroidota; class Ignavibacteria; order Kapaibacteriales; family Kapaibacteriaceae; genus UBA10438. Next base: position 14,449 of record JBJTEQ010000086.1, on the reverse strand, counting down.
AACGATGTCTCCTTTACCGTCCACAAAGGGCGCACCCTGGGTATCGTAGGGGAGTCCGGCTCGGGAAAGTCCGTGACGAGTCTCAGTGCCATGCGCCTGATACCGAATCCGCCCGGACGTATCACCGGCGGAGAGATCATTTTTCATGAGGCGGACGGAACCACGACCGACCTCCTGACCATCTCCGAGGAGCAGATGCGGTCCTATCGTGGCAACCGCATCGCCATGATCTTTCAGGAGCCGATGACCTCGCTCAATCCGGTGTTCACCTGTGGTGACCAGATCATTGAGGCTATCAAGCACCATCAGAACGTCTCCACCGAGGAAGCTCGCGCACGCACGCTGCAGCTGTTGAATGAGGTCAAGCTGCCGCGTCCGGAGCAGATGATGACGTCCTACCCGCATCAATTGTCGGGTGGACAGAAACAGCGCGTGATGATCGCCATGGCGATGTCGTGCAATCCGGATCTGCTGATCGCCGATGAACCGACCACGGCGCTGGATGTCACAGTACAGGCCACGATCCTCGACCTCATGCGTCAGCTGCAGCGTCAGCATAACATGGCCATGATGTTCATTACGCACGATCTGGGTGTAATCGCCGAGATCGCCGATGATGTGATCGTGATGTACAAGGGACGGATCGTTGAGCAGGGAACGGTGCAGGAGATCTTTGAGAATCCGCAGCACCCATATACGAAGGGGCTCCTTGCATGCCGTCCACGGTTGGACCGTAAGCTGAAGGTTCTTCCGACGGTGCGCGACTTTATGGATGAATCCGAAAGTGGTGAGATCTCGGCCCGCACACGCGAGTCTGTTGATGAGCGGGTTGATGAGTTGTCATTCTCCGCTGAAGAGATCGCCGCACGCAATGCAGCGCTTGACCGCGAAGCCCCCTTGCTCGACGTGAAGAATCTCGAGGTGCACTTTCCGATCAAGTCGGGATTCTTTGGGCGCACAAGCGGTTATGTTAAGGCCGTCGATGACATCACGTTCAACGTCAAACCTGGCGAGACGCTTGGTCTTGTGGGCGAATCCGGGTGCGGTAAAACCACCACCGGACGTGCCGTGCTGCGCCTTGTGGAGCCAACCGGCGGACAGGTCATGTTCGACGGGAAGGATGTCCGCGCACTTGGTGCAACGGACCTCAAGAAGATGCGCCGTGATTTCCAGATCATCTTTCAGGATCCATACTCATCGCTGAATCCTCGTCTGAGCGTGGGCAGTGCGATCATGGAAGTGCTCACGGTTCACGGAATCGGCGACAACGAGAAAGAGCGCAAAGAGCACGTGATGTACCTGCTCGACAAGGTGAACCTGCTGCCCCGTCACTTCTCGAACTATCCGCATGAGTTCTCCGGCGGACAGCGTCAGCGCATCTGTATTGCTCGTGCGCTGGCTCTGAAGCCAAAGCTGCTGATCTGCGACGAAAGTGTGAGCGCTCTGGACGTATCGGTGCAGGCACAGGTGTTGAACCTGCTCGTGTCGCTGCGTGATGAGTTCAAGCTCACGTACATTTTTATCTCGCACGACCTGAGTGTGGTGAAGTTCATCAGCGACCGAATTGCCGTAATGAACGCCGGCAAGATCGTCGAGATGAACACGTCGAACGAGCTCTATGAAGCTCCGGCTGATGCCTACACCAGAAAGCTTATTGATGCCATCCCGACCGGAACACTGGAGGTGATCCGTGCCCGTATGAATGGTTCTGTGACGGCATGATCGCTCTGAAGAACATCAGAAAGTCGTTCGGCAGTAAGACGGTTCTCAATGGCGTCAGCTGTGAGATTCCGACGGGCAAGACCACCTGTGTTATCGGCCGATCGGGCTGCGGCAAGAGCGTGCTGCTCAAACACATAGTTGGCATGCTCCGTGCAGATCAGGGAACCGTTCTCATTGATGGCCGTGATGTTGAATCGCTCACAAAGAAAGAGTTGTTCGACATGCGCCGCAGCATCGGCTATGTCTTTCAGGGGGCTGCCCTGTTCGACTCGCTGACGGTGTTCGAAAACGTCATCATCAGCCTTGTCGAGCACGGCGTTACCGATCAAACGCTCATCGACTCCGAAGCACGACGTGTGCTCAGCGCCGTTGGACTTCTCCCACCGATCAATGGGAACGGAAGCGCCGACTACGAGCGCGAGTTTGCCATCCTTGCGGCAAAGAAGCCAAGCGATCTTTCCGGTGGCATGCGAAAGCGCGTTGGCGTTGCTCGGGCACTGGTCGGACAGCCGCAGTACATTTTTTACGACGAGCCCACCACGGGTCTGGATCCGGTGACATCGCAGCAGATCGATGACCTGCTGCACGACCTCGCCGGGAAGTATCGTGTTACATCCGTGGTTATCACCCACGATATGTTCAGCGTGTACAACATCGCCGATCACGTCATCATGCTGCACGATGGCGTGGTTCGGTTTACCGGCTCTGTTGCCGAGCTGCAGGCCTCCCACGATCCTGTTGTGGTGGAGTTCCTCGCTCGTTTTGTTCCATCGACCGCGTCGGTGTAACTCTTTGATGCCTTTCTGTGTTTCGCCTCAATGATGTCACCACTCCATCAGCGTCCTCGACTCTCCGCGCACCAACTCCTCGGCACGGCATTTCTGTTCGCAGCATTGCTTTGTGCAGTGTCTGTTTCGGCACAGATCACCGTTACCGGTGTTGCCATACCCGGCGTCGGTTCGTTCATTGATGCAACGAAGTTCCCGCGCGTAACGGTGCGGTTCCGTGCGACGCGGAACAATCAGCCCCTTACCACGCTCACGGCCCAGGACGTCTATGTGCAGGAAAGCAATCGCTTCATGCGCATCAGCTCCCTCACGCCCGATGGATCGGGCACATGGCGAGCAGAGTTCACGGCATCGACGTTCAGTCCAACGGCCAATGTGTATCCGACGATCATCGATGGCGGCGCCTTTCTCTACGTTGTCAACGCCGGCGATGTGGGCGTGCAGCCGATGACGTGGCGGGTGAATCCGGACCGTGGCGGATCGGTGTTTATCTGTGACAGTAGTTTCAAGCGGGTACCGCTGTTTCTTGACCTTGGTGATGTGGCGGTTGGTGAAGAGTCGCTTTCAAAACACACCCTTCGAACCTTCACGGCTACGCGCGATCCGAATGGCAATGAGCGCCGACTGTTCATTGACTCTCTTCTGACGTCGTCCGCGGACTTTACCATTATCTGGAAACGCACCTACGGTTCCAAAGCACCACCAGTCGAGGTAGACGTCGGCACCGACTATCGATTCGATCTTGTCTTTAAGCCAACGAAGCCGGGTCCGATCAGCGGCCTGCTGACAGTGGTGTTCGAAGGCGGACAGCGCTTTACGGTGATGCTGTTTGCGAACACACCAACGTACAACCCAAGTACACTCCTCAAGCTTGTGAGTCCCAATGGCGGGGAACGCCTCGCCCCTTGTCAGCAGCTTCCGATCAAATGGAAGGGGGCTATCCGCGACTTTGCATCGTTTGTGGAGTATTCAACCAACAACGGTCGCTCGTGGAACTTCATCGACTCAACGATGGACTCCTCGCTGGTCTGGGACGTACCGCAAACGTACACCGATAGTCTGCGTCTGCGTGTCTATCAGAAACAGGGGGCCTCGGATGCGCGCTGGCTCTACGGTGAGCAGTCGAAGGCAACAAACCTTGCGTTCTCGGCCGACGGACGTTATGTAAGTACCGTCTATCAGAACGGAACTGTCGTTGAATGGGATGTGTCAACGTCCACCGTGCAGCAGCGATATACGATCGAAGGAACCACGGTTCCGGGTGTGAAAGTATCAGCACTGAGTTACGCCGGTTCCACGCGGAATCTGATTGCGGTGGTCAATCGTCCGATCCCCGCGCGCGATCAGATCGTGCGACTCGACTCCGGCAAGGCAACAGCAACGGCTGTTGTGGAGGCGGACATTACGGATGTCTCTGAAGTATGCGCTAACGACGCGGGGACAACCGTGTACGTAGCTGGTCCGCTCACGGCGAGCATTCGCGTCTTGAACGGCGCGGATCTTTCGCCCCGCAGCACCATTGCTCTCGATGCACCGATCTCTGCCGTGCGCTTTGTAGACAGTCTTATCAATGTTGCGCTTATCACCGGCGACGTGGTGCGCCTGTCACCAGAGACTGGCGCCGAAGTGGCACGCTACCAAACCGGGTTGCTCCGCATGGGCGCACCGCTCATGCAAACGCTGTCCGTGTCTCGCTCAAACGGACTCATCGCGCTTGCCGGTGTGGCCGATGCCGGCAAGGGCAATGCTCCGCAGGAACAACGAACATTTCTCTTCGATACGCGCACATCTGCGCTCATCCGGGTGATCTACCGCGAAGGCTCGAACATCGTCGGCGTAACGATCAACCCCAGCGAGACCTTCGTCACACTTGGTGCTCTTGGTCAGCCACAGATCCAGCAGTATGATGTTGTGCGTCGGAAGATGCTCGGTGGCATACCCGGTATGCCCGGACACAGCCTCCTTATGAACGACATCGAGTATGGTCCGGATGGTTCAACGCTGGCATCATGTTCGGATGATCTTCGGGAAAACATGCTGGTGCGGCGCATCATCAATCCCGAGACCGATGTCAGCGATGGTGCGAGTGCCATTATGCCCCCTGACATGTCAACGCCGACCATTTCGTTTGGAGATCAGCTGATCGGTTCGCGTATCGACACGCTTATCTCCGGTGAGATCTGCAATCGTGGTTCGGTTGCTGCAATCTTCACGTCGGGTCAGCTCCTTGGTTCGTCCTGGGTAACACTAACCGATCCGTTCAAGTTGGACACCATCGCTCCGGGCGACTGCCTGCCGGTGCGCTTCCGTGCCGTTCCGCTTGATACGGGGCTCCTCACAGACACGTTCGAACTCAAATCGTGTGACCGGACAATCCGCATTCCGATACGGATCCGATCGATCGACCGGAACCTTACAACGTTCGGCGACCTGACAACCTTTGGTGATGTGTGTGTGGGTGACACTGCACGCCGCATGTTTCAGGTTGTGCGGAACAACGATCCCGTCCCGGTAAAGATCGACGGCATTTACATGCGCAAGGGAAGCACCTCGCAGTTCCGCGTTCGCGGCTACACGCCTGGTGCGCCCCTTGCCCCGGGAGAAAGCCTGCAGATCGAAGTGCTCTTTGTCCCTCGCGATCGGGGCAGCGACACGGATGAGGTGGTGATAACCTATGCCGGACAGACAGCGGTTACCCGATCGATCCGTGTGACGGGGCGTGGTGCCGGAGACGAGATCTCCGTCTCTCACCCAACGCTAGCCTTCATTCCTGAACGTCAGCAGCGGACCGTGGTTCTTCGGAATGGTTCCGCAACGCCGGCAACGCTGACGGAGGCTACGCTTTCCCCGGGAGCCCCGTTCACGACGAGCATTCGTGTGCCGACGATACTTGCACCTGGTGATTCGCTTGTGTTTACGATAACCCATACCGGTGGAACGATCACGGGCAACGATGTGCTGTCGTTCCGCTTTACACCGTGTGCTGCCATCACGCAGGTGCGCCTTGTTGCCTATGCAGGAACCGCCGTGGTGCGTCCGCAAAGCGTCACCGTGGATCCGCGCGAGATCGTCCGCATCCCGATCATCACGTCAATCACCGAGAATGTCCGTTATGACGGTGTGCGCCCGCTCGAGGCAATTCTCACGATGGATGAGCACCACTTCTTTGCGCAATCCATCGATGTGGCAGAGGGCTCAGGAGAGATCCTCTCGCAGGAGGTAGCCGGCGGACGCCGCACGATCCGCTTCCGTGTGGAGCGCTCGTTTAATCGTCAGGACACAGCCATCTGGCTGGTTGGCCCGGCCGGCATCGGCATGCAGGATTCTTCGATCATGTCCATGGATACCACGTCGCTTGGCTTCAGCACTGTTGTCTCAACCAGCTGGCAGTCGGCACTGCTGCGTATTGCCAATCCCGATCCGACACGGCATTTCCAGTTTGCTTCTAGACCGATCATCGTTGGAGTTACTCCAACTCCTGCACGCGATGTTGTAACCGTCAGTGTGCAGTCGGATGCGTCGACAACGGCGCGACTTCGCATTGTTGATCCTCAGGGGGCTGTTATTCACTCATCCATGATTGCAGTCGCATCACAGACCTCAGCGCAGACACTTGACGTTGGCATGCTCTTACCAGGAGCCTATCGTGTGATCCTTGATGCCAATGGAACCGTTTCGACATCGTCGCTGGTGATCGTTCGATGAAAAAGAGCATACTCCTCCTACTCGCACTCGCTTCATCGTTCACGGTTGCCTGTTTTGCGCAGGCCGATACCACACGTACTCGCTTCACCATTATCGGTGATCTGGCGACCGGACAGAACGTTCATGCTGCGAATTTTCGACTTGTCCGTCAGGGATTCCCATCGTGCTGTGCCACCTTTACATCAGGTGGTGGGTTGGGGCTCTCACTCGGTGCAGCAATTGGGTATGACCTTGGCGTGGAGATCAACGATGAGCCGTTGATGCTCGGGGCTCGACTGTCGATGAACGACCTTTCAGGCACCCTGACGCAGGAGGAGTTTATCTCCTATGTCATTACGGGTTCGACAGTTCAGCAGGGGAAGGCATTGCACACCGTTACGGCATCGTATGCTACGCTGGGCGTAGAGCCTTTTTTGTCTGCTCGCCCCCTGTCAATGATCCCGCTGCGTCTGCGCGTTGGAACCATGATCGGTGTTCCGCTTGCTCCTACGTTCAGTCAGCGAGAGGAACTCGTTGCGCCAACCGATCCGAATCTGAAGTATGAAAATGGTCAGCATGTGCGCAATGTGTATGAAGGAGATCTTCCCGATGTCACCACGCAGTTCCTCGCGAACGTAGCACTGAGCTGGCCGGTTACGACAACGTCTGGACTGGAAGTATCACCTGAGCTGAGTGTAGCATTGCCACTGACGAACCTCACATCTGCGTTGCAGTGGACGGTCACACCGGTGCGGGTTGGTGTGTCTGTGCGATATGGTGTTCAAAAGTCAGCGCCGGCACCACAGAGGCGCAAGCCGACGATCTCGTCGAGGATCCAGTTGTCGCCATCGTTGAGGTCGATTACGCGTCGTGACGATGATATTGTCACCGACGTCACCGTTGTGCCGATGATTCAAAAGCGAATCCGGAAGAACATCGTCGACGTTCCGACTGTGCTGTTCTTTGAGCGGAACTCAACAACTCCGCTTGCCGGACGAAATGATGCTGAGCGTCTGCAGCAGAAGACGATCGATGCCATTCGCGAACGAATGAATAGCGACCCATCGCTGCGGCTGACGATTATCGGTTCAGCTGCTGCTGATGAAGACCCAGTGCTCGCGCGAGAACGCTTCGCGTGGGCCGTCCGGAGCTTGGGAATCGATGTCTCACGGATCTCCATGAAAAATGAAACCCCACCTGCTCCAGAGGAACCTGAGCTTCTCGAAGAACAGCGCAATGTGACGTTTCTCATCAATGGACGTGCGGAAGTGCTGACGGCAACAGAGGTGATCACAGAACAGACGCGTGAAACCGGATACGTTCCATTTGCTCATGTGGTTACCTGTGACACCACCTGCGAGCAGCGGATCAGTGCCACTCTTGATGGAAATCCTGTGCAGATCGTCGGCACAGGCCCAGCCCTCAAGGCAGTCATCGAGCCGTCGATGCTCGATAACGTCCCAAAACTGCTGGCCATCACGTCAACGGTGAGCGTTGGTAAAGAAGATGACAGCGCATTTGTCCAAACAAGCGACCATCTCGGGAAAGCGATCTTTGCCGGCGTTAGAGACAGCACTATTACGGTCAACAAGGTAGCATTTGCCGATACTCAGGAAGGGGATGTGCTGTCACTCTGCTACTTCGACTTTAATAGCTCCGCTCCGCGCTCCTTTAGCGATCGAGATGTCGAGGTTGTACGCACTGCAATTCGCGCTGGCGTTGCCGTTTCGCTCGTGGCATCCACCGACAACCTTGGAACGGAAGAGTCCAATCGAAATCTCGCGAAGAAGCGGGCCGCAGCTGTTGCCGAGCTTCTTGGTGTGGATGCACAGAAGATCTCTGTCGTAACGAAGGTTACAACAAACGCAGACAACGCTACTCCAATGAGTCGCATCTCTAACCGCAGTGTCCGCGCTGTGCTTCCGCGGCAACGATGATGCTTGATCGACGTGACTTTGTACTCCGTGATGATGTGATCTTTCTCAATCACGGGTCATTCGGCGCGTGCCCACGTGTGATTCTCGATCACCAGCGCACATGGATCGACCGGCTTGAGCAGCAACCTGTGCTGTATTTCCGGGAGATCATGCATTTGATGCAGCATGCTCGCATGACTCTTGCCGAGTACTTCGGAACACGAAGAGAGAACCTCGTGTATGTGGCCAACGCCACGTATGGTGTGAGTCTTGCAGCCCAGGCTTTTGGTCAGATGCTTCAGGTCGGTGATGAGATCCTGACCACGGACCATGAGTACGGAGCATGTGACCGGGCTTGGAATCGATATGCTGTTGAAAAGGGGGCGAAGGTGGTGCGCGCTTCGGTGCCAATGCCAGCCCCTTCGCAGAATGACATCGTGGAGCTGATCTGGCGTCTGGTTACGCCCCGTACCCGTTTGCTGTTTATCAGTCACATTACCAGTCCCACTGGACTTCGCATGCCGGTGGAGGAGCTCTGCAGACGCTGCCGCGAAGCAGGGATCATTACGGTAATCGACGGCTCACATGTGCCCGGACATCTTCCGCTGAATCTTTCAGAGCTTGATGCGGACTTCTATACTGGCAACTGTCATAAGTGGATGTGCACGCCGAAGGGTTCAGCATTCATGTGGACGTCTGACACCTACCGCGATGTTCTGCCACCGCTGGTGGTGAGCTGGGGCGCACAGATCCCAACCGTTGGTGACGGACCGTTCGTTGATGAGAACGAGTTCCTCGGAACACGGGATCACAGTCCGTTTCTCTCCATACCCTTTGCGCTCGAATGGATGCATTCTCACAACTGGGAAGCCGTTCAAGCGCGTTGTCGAGCGCTTACCTGCCAGGGAGTGGACATGCTTTGCGTAATCGATGGGATACGCTCTATACGGGAAGAAGGAGCCGACCCCTTGCTGCAGCTTGGGACCGTACTCCTTCCTCGGAATGTCGATGTATTGGCGATGAAAACTTGGCTCTACGATGAACGCCACATCGAAGTGGTTGTTCATCGGTGGCTCGATACGCCGATGCTCCGCTTCAGCGTGCATGCGCACACGTCCAAGGCAGACATTGAGCTGCTCGCCACAGCGGTGAGAGAATATCTCGTCAGCCTTCCTTCGTGATGTTCTTTTCGTTGCGAATGTGGGCAACGAAGGCGTCCATGAAGTTCAATGAGTCCGATAGGTTGAGGCTCATCACGCCCCCTCCCTGCACTTCAATGTCAACGAATATCTCTGCAGAATTGAAGCTGCAGTTCACCCGTGCGTTCAGGATGTCCGAATACGGGATGGCATGATCGCCAAAGTGCAGAACGTTCATAGTGTTCCTGTGGAGTGACCGGAGTTACAGGGTGCCAAAGAGTCGATCGCCGGCATCTCCCAGACCTGGGACGATGTAGCCAAGATCATTCAGCTGTCTGTCGAGTGCTGCACTAAAGATCGTCACATCTGGATGTTCCGATTCTACGGCATCGATACCCTCCGGTGCGGCAATCAGGCAGGCTGCCATCAAGCGATGATGTGGCAGGGGGCGAAGCATTGAGAGTGTTGCACTCATGCTTCCGCCGGTTGCCAGCATCGGGTCGAGGACGATGAAGGTAGTCGCCGGATCTGATGGTGGAAGGTTTCTATAGTACTCGTGAGGTTCAAGCGTTTCTTCATTTCGCTTCAGACCAATAAACCCCACTGACGCTTGCGGACAGAGCGCAAGAAACGGGTCCAGGATCCCCATTCCGGCACGCAGGATGGGAACAAGCACAACGTGACCGTTAATCACGTCACAGGAGGTCGTCTCCAGAGGAGTCGCAACATCAACTTTGTGAGACGGCAGTGCATTGAGCGTTGCCGAGGCAAGATGAAGTCCGATTCGGTGCACAGCCGAGCGGAACACATCGATCGGTGCATCCTTGGCACGGATCGTCGCTAGGTCAGTCGAAAGGGCCGTCCCCGTGAGAATGACGGCCATCGTCAGAACTTCGGGAAGAACAGGATCGTAAGGCGCGGGATCGAATAGATCGTGCTGATATCAGCTTTGTCCTGCGACAGCTGCCCGGTGGTTGGGTTCACGTGCAACAGGGTGCCCGAGGTTGGATCATTCGGATCGCTCGTCGTGTTGGCTGTGTTGTACCACACCTGGGCCTTATCGAAGTCATCGACGAAGTGCGTCTTAACGACCTGATCAAGGTCCTGACCGAGCATGATATTGAATCGCACGTTGAACATCGGGTAGAACGTCCCGAATGATGTTGGGATCGATACACCAGCACCGATACCGGCGATGACGCCGATCTTCGACGTCTGCACAATGCCATCATCAGTGTAGGCGTACGAAGCACCGATCTGCGGAAGGAAGTTCACCTTGTTGTATGGATTCAGGGCATACAGGAGCGAAGCTTCGGCGATGTTGGTCGTGATGATCGGAAGATTGTAGAGCTTCTTCTTGCTATCGTTCCGCGTATTGATGAACGTCGCTTCGAGCATCATCCGGTCTGACGCTTGGAAACCGACTGTACCACCAACGCTCAGAATCGACGGATAGGAGAACGAGGCGGTTGAATCGAGCATGGTCCATTTTGGCCGTGCCGCTGCATCACGACCGTAGAGCTGACGGTAAACCCGACGTTCCGTGATCGTGTTTGAACCGGCACTGATGCCAAAGCCGAGTGAACGGGGCTTTACGAGTCTGTCCCATGAGGACGAATCGATACGATAGTTTTCAAGCGCGCGTTCGTAGTCTGAATCCAGCTCATACCGTTCCTCGTCAGGGGGCGTTGGTTGCGCCTCGGCTGCAGCAGTCAGAATAATGAGCGCAGCTGCCAGTCCAAAGAAGCTGCGGGCAGTCTTAGTAGTGGTTTCGACAACCTCTGAAAACGTCATACCGGTGATCTCCGCAAATTTTTCGGCAACCAGTCGCACGTGCCGCGGTTCGTTGCGCTTGCCTCTATGCGGTACTGGTGTCATGTATGGTGAATCGGTCTCGAGCATAAAACGGTCGCGGGGAACACGATGCAACACGTCCTGTAGTGTGAATCGGGCAAAGGTGATGTTGCCGGTAAATGACACATGAAAACCCAGTTCCATGGCCCTTTCGAGCACATCTACGCCGCTGGAGAAGCAGTGAAGCACACCACGAAGCGTGCCATCCTGCTCCTCTTCGATGATCTTCAGCACGTCCTCGTCGGATTCCCGATTATGGACGATCACCGGCAGTGAGCGCGTCTTTGCGATCCGTAATTGCTCGCGAAAGTACGACTTCTGCGTTTCAGGAGAGCAGAAGTCGTAGTAGTAGTCGAGGCCGATCTCACCGATCGCAACGACCTTATCCTCAAAGCTCTGAGCCAGCACATCGTCGAGATCACGGTGCGTGCATTCTCCCGCATGATGCGGGTGAATCCCAACGCCACGCACCAGCTTCGGATGTGCATCGACAACGGTTTTCAGCTGCCCCCGGGTCGTGGGCTTGATGTCGGGCACCACGATCATCTCCACACCGCTGTCGAAGGTCCGCTGCAGAACCTCATCACGGTCTGCGTCGAAGGCCTCCGTGTCGATGTGCGCGTGAGTGTCGATCATGCGCCAAGTTCGTCAAGGCGTGCAATCACTTCGTCCACGTGCCCCTTGACCTTCACCTTTTCAAAGGTGGCGGCAATCTTGCCCTTCGGGTCGATGATGTAGGTGGTACGTTCAACGCCCATGTAGGTGCGGCCGTACATGGACTTCTGTTTCCAGGTGTCGTAGGCCTCGCACACGGCATGGTCTTCATCCGACACGAGCGTAAAGTTCAGATCGTACTTCGCTTTGAATTTGTCATGCGAGGATGGTGAATCCGGACTCACCCCAACAACGCTGACGCCGCGCTTGGTGAGTGAGGCCATCGAATCGCGAAAGTCGCAGGCTTCGGCCGTGCAGCCCGAGGTGTCGTCCTTCGGATAGAAGTACAGAACCACCCATGACCCCTTTGCCGAGGCCAGTGAATATGTTCCGCCGCCGTCTGTAGGTGCCTTGATTGAAGGGGCCTTCGTTCCGTGCTCGAGTGCCATGGTTATGCTCTCCGTGGTGCCGTCGATCGACGGGCACCGAATAGTTCGATGAGGGTTTGTTCGATCGGAAGAATGTTCTCGCTTCGAGCAGGTGGCTCCGATGCCACATCGGCAACTGGCTCCGCTGCGTTCGCTGTGACAGCGCCAGACGATGTCGGGGCGACCGTGGCCACGGGGCTGGCGGGGCTTGCTGGCTGCGGCCTTGATGACGTAACAATGTGCACACCGATGCTTGCCCCATACGTCGTCGTTAGATGTTCCTTGAGGGCTGTCATCGAATCCTGCAGACGCTGGTGCATCACCTGGGAACCCGTGCGGAGCACAATCCCAACGTCGGTCACGTCAGCTGTAACAAGCTGAGAGCGCACGGACTGCCCGACAAACGACAGATGCTCGGGCAGCGTGTCGATCCACTGCGCCCAGCGCCGTGCTAGATTGCCGGTTGAGAGCGAACTCACCGGTGCCGGTGCAGAACGCATCACCACCGGGTTGCCGAGGCGCACCGGCATGTGCTGCGCCGAGGCAACGCCACCAACGAGCGACTGACTTGTTGTGCTTGGAATTGATGAGGCAAGGGGCGGTGCAGGACGCTGAGCTGTAGCCGGATTCTGCAGCGCGGCGAGTACCGTGCCGAGGTCGACCGTAGAATCCATGCCCGCCAGCTGCACCAGTGTGAACTCGAACCGCACGCGGGGCTGCGGTGGGTGCTGGCGCAGAGCCGATTCACCCTGGGAAATCAGCGTCATTATCCGCAGAACATCTGCCTTTGTGAACTGCGTGGCAGCCGTACGGTAGCGCTCGAGGTCGGCCTTTGAGGCCTCGATAAGCCCCGTTCCCTTGGTGGTTATCACTGTGAGAATGTTGCGGAAATGGTCCATGAGACCAATAAGGCACTCCTGCAGATCATATCCACGCTGGACAACGATGCGGGACTGCTCGAACATCGTCGGGATGTCGTGATTGGCGATCGCATCGCTCAGTGCAAAGAAGAAGTCGGCATCAATGAACTGTAGGGCGCGGCCAAGATCGGCGAGCGTGATCGACGTGCCACAGAACGACACCACCATGTCGAAGATCGACTGCGAGTCGCGCATCGATCCGTCAGCCTTTTTGGCAATCGCGATCAGCGACTCTTCGTCGATCGAGATCTTCTCGGCTTCGGCAATGTGTGCAAGGTGACGCGAGATCGTTTCGATCTCCATGCGACGGAAGTCGAAGCGCTGACAGCGGCTCAGGATCGTGGCCGGAACCGTGTTGATCTCGGTCGTGGCAAACACGAAGATGAGATGGGCAGGGGGCTCTTCCAACGTCTTCAGCAGAGCGTTAAAGGCCGCCGTAGAGAGCATGTGCACCTCGTCGATGATGTACATCTTGTATGCACCCGAAACCGGAGCATACTTGACGTTATCACGGAGCTTGCGAACGTCGTCGATACTGTTGTTCGAGGCACCGTCGATCTCGACGATGTCCATGTTCCGTCCCTCAAGCATGTCTGTGCAGTTCGAACACGCATTGCATGGTTCCTGATTGACAGGATTCAAGCAGTTGAGAGCCCTGGCCAGAATGCGCGCGCACGTGGTTTTGCCAACGCCCCGCGGACCCGTGAAGAGGTAGGCATGATGCACTCTCTTCATGGTAATGGCATTTTTCAGGGTTGTCGTAATATGCTCCTGGCCCACGACGTCTTCGAAGCGTAGTGGGCGCCATTTACGTGCGGTAACGATGTATTGCTGCTGTTCGGACATGACGTGCTGCGGCGAAAAATTCAATCTGCTAAAACCCTCTGCCATGCCCAAACTTCGACCTCGAAACGTTGTCCACGTCATCGTGTTTGCGTTCTGCCTAATCGCATCGCAACATCTTTGGTCTCAACAGCTTCCATCCGAGACTATTCTCGTTGGCGGTCGAAGGCTTCCTGTGCTTTCCGGAAGGATGCTCGTTCGGATGCGATCGGTGCGAACGATCGCCGATGTTGATGCAAAGCTGCCACAGGGATTCCGCGCGGACGCACAGCTTCTTGATCCACAGCGGTCTGAATGGTTCCACTCAAGCCCCCTTCGAATGGGGGACTCCTCGGCCCCTGCGATGCATCAGATGGGTAGTCGGTCCGCTACAATGGACCTACGATCGGCTGAGGACCGGTTAACGCGCACCTTTACTGTGAGCTTTACGGGGCTCCACAGTGTTTCATCAGCAATGGCCACATTGACAAAGTCGTCGGCAGAGGAGATCGAACTCGCTGA
>JBJTEQ010000085.1:0-7192 GCA_046092945.1 Kapaibacterium sp. (SeqCode) | reverse complement strand
ACCTTCATGTCTGTCGATGCCGGCAGCATCAAGGACCGAGCGCATCGGCTCATACACAGGACCATCGCTTCCTGTCACAGTGTGTCCCTGCATGCGGCAAGCAACAGCAACCGATCCCATAGCCGTTCCGCCGACGCCGATAAAGTGAATGTGCATCCCCGTGCCTGCTTCGAAAAATGTGGTAACTTTCGCGCGACACAAACATAACCCATCACCACGATGGGCTATTGTTTCAATGCCGACCATCGATCAGGGACTCTCATGCGCTTGCTTTGCACACTTGGGCTACTCATTGCTTCAACCGTAGTCATGACGGCGCAGTACTGGCGGGAAACAACGGGGCCGGCCGCTCCAACAGTTGCCCTGGCATCGAACTCTAAAGGCTGGGTGTTTGCCGGTACCGAGTACAGCAAGATCTACCGGACGACAGACAAGGGGCAGACGTGGGAGCCGTTTGATCAAGGTATTGACGATGGCATCCACTTCTTTACCGTCTCGCAGATCCGTGTAGCCGACAACGATGTTCTCTACGCAGCCGTCAATGGCCTAGGGCTTCTGCGTTCGGATGATGATGGAGTGACGTGGCGTAAGCTGGATATCAACATCCCGGACATCGTGACAAATGCCCGCGTGTTCTTTGACCTGAAGAAGATGCCGGACGGTAAGCTGAGGATCCTTCTCGGCTACGATGGTGGAACCAAGGCGCTGCTTCTTCGCCGCTCGGACGATGGTGGTGAGACATTCACGGAAGTACCAAAGTCAAACCTGCCGTCGGCAATCTCATCGATCTTTGGTGCCTATATGTCACCAAACTCAGAAAAGTTCTTTGTCCTCGTGAGCTATAACAAGGGGCTCTATCGGTCATCGAATTACGGCACGTCTTGGACGCGGATCGATTCCGACCCCTCATCGGGCGAAAGCGACGATGCCTTTAAGACAATGGCGTATGACGACAAGGGCCACCTGTATGTTGGTCGTAACGCTCTTTCCGCATCGACAAAGTCGCAGAATGCAGTGGTGATGAAGTCAACCAACGACGGTGAATCGTGGAGTTACCTCACAAATGGCTGGGATAATCGCGACATCACCAACAACCGTGTTTCGTCAATCGCCGTCGGCAAGAATGGTCTGATGATGGTGACGCTTGAAAAGGTTTCTGGACCATTCCGAAGCACAGACTACGGCGCAACCTGGACGGTAGTTCGCGACGGATTCCGCAGTCCTGATGGAGCGTCGAAGGCCGTCATTATCACAAAGGACGGCGAAGAATACGTCGCCCCCAACGGCGAGTTTGTCATGCGTCATGGCTCATCGACAGGCGTCGATGAACTGCCAAGTAGCGTGCGTATGGACGTGTATCCAAACCCGGCAAATGACCGAGTGCGCATTGACGTAGCGCCGTTCCACGTTGGTGCCGTCGAGGTGAATCTTCGTGATGCAGCAGGACGTCTCGTCATTCCACAACATCAGACAACGTCGTCGAAGGAATCAGAGATAACGATCTGGTTGTCAACGGTCGATCTGCCAGTTGGTATGTACATGGCTACCGTTCGGTCGGCTGCGGGAGTTACGACGGTTCCTGTTGCCGTATCGCGCTAAGTGCGCTGATCGACATCGTCGATCGAGTTCCTACCGGCGTTTGAGGTCCGTGATCTTGGTGATCCACCACTGATTGTCTTTACGCAGCGTGCCAAAGCGCATCTTGCGAATGTAATCGAGCGTGATCGTTACATCGTGAACCCCTTCTGAGACCGTGTCGATCTCTGTATCTGAGATCGGCACTCCAGCCATCACCGATCGCCAGCGCACTAGATCGTCGGCAAGCTCATACTTCTCAACGGCAAGCAGGGGGCGCCCTGTGGAATTCACCATAAGCTCCGTTGCGGCAGTAGTGTTGCCACTATCGATCTCTGCCTTGAACACGTGAACAACACCGGCCGAACTACGCTGACTTCTTTCGATCGGTGGACGCCGTTTCGCCGGCGTTCCTATGACGAAAAGTTCGCAGCCACCAATGATGAGGGTGCATGTTAGTCCAACAAGTAGCAATCGTCCCTGACTGATCACGAGCGTATCCACTCCATCATCGCAGTGAAAGTTTCGTGCAGCCCGGCAGTGATCCGCTCAACAGGATGAGTCATTCCAAAGGTATGAGTCGTATTCTCAACGATTCGCAGTTGTTGTCCCGAGGGGGCAAGCATCGACAACCGATGGATCTCATCGACCGGAACAGTAAGATCCTGTGCTGCATGGACAAACAGAAGGCGGGTGTCCAGACGCTCAACGGCTGTCGCCAGCGAGAGCCGCTCAGCATTCTGTTCGAGGTCTTCAACGAATGAGGCGTCGATACGTATGGTCTGACCAGTACGCTGATTGACGATGTCAACGTGACCTGCTGCCTTCCATACCAGTGCCTGACGTGGCGTCCAGCGCGTCCAGTTCCCTACAGAGTTAAGCCCAATTACTCGCAGGCGATCGTTAAGCGTTGCATCATCTCGAACAAGCTCGCCTCCGGCCACGAGTGCAATGCCCCCTCCGCGAGAATGCCCAACGATGACAAGTTGTCCGTTCCAGCGATTGCGCAGCGTGGCGAATGCATCATCGTGTCGAATCGCCGACAGCACGTCGTGCACGTCGTCGACCTCGCGCGTGAGTGTATTCCGAGCAAAATCCTCGGGCTTCTGCACGGTCCAGGCCGTGTTGTCCATTCCATTGAGCGAGAAGCACATTCGAAGAGCAATCATACCACCTTCGGCGGCACCCTGGGCGATCCAAGGGAGAAAGCCGTAGTTGCGAAAGCCTTTGTGCCCATGGAGTATGAGCATCAATGGGGCGTGCTCCACGCTATCAGGAAGTGGGAGTGTCAGCGTTGTGTTGATCGCATCGCCATGACGATTCGGAACGGAGATCACGGACTCCACGATCATTGAGGATCTCCTTCTGGACCAAGCAGGTCGGGCCGACGCTCAAGCGTCTTGGCCTTGGCCATTTCCTGACGCCATTGGCGGATCTTCGCATGGTTGCCTGAAAGAAGAACCTCGGGAACAGCATGACCACGGAAATCGGCGGGCTTTGTGTAATGCGGTGCATCAAGCAGCCCGTGCATGAAAGAATCCTCGAGCACGCTTTCCGCGTCGCCCACTACACCCGGCACAAGTCGAACGATGGCATCGGTCAAAACAGCTGCCGCAATCTCGCCCCCTGTCAGCACATAATCTCCAACGGAGATCTCGCGGGTAACCAGCAGGTTGCGGATGCGCTGGTCGATCCCTTTGTAATGACCGCACAGCAGAATGAGGTTGCTGCAAAGGGACAGGGAATTGCAGGTCGACTGCGTCAGCTGTTCGCCATCCGGACAGAGGTAGATGACCTCGTTGTACGTGCGCTGCGAAATGAGTTCCTCGATACAGCGAAACACCGGTTCGCACTGGATGATCATGCCAGCACCGCCGCCATACGGTGTATCGTCGATGTGACGGAAGGCATCAGATGCGTAGTCATGCAGATTGTGCAGGACGATCTCGGCATGCCCCTTTTCGCGCGCACGTCCAACAATGGATGTTGCGACAAAGGACTCGATGATCTGCGGGACAACACAGACGATATCGATTCGGATATGCGGCTTAGTCATCGTCCCGATCGCCTGTAGAAGAGTCGATGTCGGCCAGGCCCGGCAGAAGGCGGACTGTGATCGTGCGAGCTGCGAGATCAACGCTCAGGATCACTTCGTCGATCACCGGCAGGGGAATCGTTGCTCCTGTTGACGTAGTGACGACCCAAACGTCATTGGCGGGCATCAGCCAGACATCGCTGATAGTTCCGATGGGATTGCCCGACTCATCGATGACGTTGCAGCCCTCGACATCTCCAATGCGAAAGCGTGCGCCAGCGTCGATGCCGACATCTGCTGCTTTGGCGTAAACCGCCTGCTCAACCAGGGGCAAAACGGCCTCTGCGGTCTTTACATCATCAAGGCGGAGAGTCGTCCTCGTGCTTGATGCGCTGAACTCGACAACGCGATGGACCTTCGTGAATTCACGCGAGTACCCAATGGCAACCGAGTCACCCGGTTGAAGGGGGCGAGGCAAAACAACGACATCGGAGAGGAGCATCGTGCCGTCGAGTCCATGAGACCGAGCGATCACTCCGAGGTATTCATCGAATGTGTTCATGTCGACGGACGTTCTCTGCGGAGCAGAAATAGCCCCTTATCCGAGATAGGTACGAAGGGCCTTGCTACGGGATGCGTGACGCAGACGTCGGATTGCTTTTTCCTTGATCTGGCGAACGCGCTCGCGCGTGAGATTGAACTTCTCGCCGATCTCTTCGAGCGTCAGTGCCTGCTGATCGTCGAGTCCGAAATACAGACGGATAACTTCGGCCTCGCGCTCGCTGAGCGTGTTGAGTACCTGCTGCACTTCCACGCGAAGCGATTCGCGCATCAGTTCGCTGTCCGGTGGTGGCTGCTGGTCGTTCGGAAGGATATCCAGCAGACGGTTGTCTTCGCCCTGCACAAACGGTGCATCCACCGAAAGGTGACGTCCGGAGATCTTGATCGTTTCAGAGATCTCGGCGATCGACATTTCCAATTGTTCGGCCAGTTCGGCAGCGGTTGGTTCGCGCTCGTACTGCTGCTCAAGTTCGGAAAACTTCTTGCCGATCTTGTTCAGCGCGCCAACGCGGTTCAGAGGCAGGCGTACGATACGTGACTGCTCGGCCAGTGCCTGAAGAATGCTTTGACGGATCCACCACACGGCGTAGGAGATGAACTTAAAGCCCCGAGTTTCATCGAAACGTTTTGCCGCCTTGATCAGACCAAGGTTGCCCTCGTTGATAAGGTCACCCAGTGAGAGGCCCTGGTTCTGGTATTGCTTAGCCACGGACACCACGAAGCGCAGGTTTGCCTTGACAAGCCGCTCGAGAGCCATGGCTCCCTCGAAACCGCCCTTACGGATGGTCTGCGCGAGGACGATTTCGTCGTCACCCGTAAGAAGATCGACGCGGCCGATCTCCTGGAGATACTTATCGAGCGACTGACTTTCGCGGTTGGTGTACTGTTTAGTAATCCTCATGGACGACGTTCCGGGGGTGACGTTAAGGGGAAGGGGGCTCGCTGCGCGCTTGACGACGTTGAAGCATCGTCCTTCGTGCATTTCCGCGAGGGGTGCAAATTTAGTGATTCGTGGGCAATTCGCCGGTGAGGAATTGCCGGTGTCGGGAAGATGACAATATGTCCGTGGCGGCCTTCACGACAGGCGAAACGGAAAGAAGTCGGCGGTCGCGCTCGAGCATGGTCCCGAATCGAGTCCTCATCTCAATGTCGATCAGCATTAGAATTTGGTTTTGGTCCCGACGAAGGTTTAGCAGGAGGTCCTTCTCAACGGCCTTGCGTGCCATTTCAAGGGCTGTGACTGTCGTCGCCGGCCAGCGATCCAGTGTGGCCCGGTCGATTGCCGATGAGATCTCTACGAGAAGGGGTGAGCGCTTTTGCCAGGGCTGATCCTCGACGAACTTCACGAAGCTCTCGAAGGTCTCACGACCCGAGGAAAATCCAACGGGAAGTTCTTTCAGCTGAGCTGTCGTCCGTGTGGCGTAGCGTTGAATGAGGTTGGAAGCCAAAAGGTACTGAACAGTCTTGCTGAACATGGAATCCGTTACCGTTGAATCAGGATCGATGCCATGTGTGGCAGATACGCGTCGTCCGGAGGTTGTTCGATACTGGACCGTGTCGATGATGGTAGAATCCGACCGATAACTCAGACGCTGGATACAGCGTCCGGATGGTGTGTAATAGCGCGCCGTGGTAAGCTTAAGTAGCGCCTGTTCCGACAGTGGAATGATCGACTGTACAAGCCCCTTGCCGAAGGATCGCGAGCCGATGATCACGGCCCTGTCAAGATCCTGCAATGCTCCGGCAACGATCTCGCTTGCGCTGGCCGACTGTTCGTTGATAAGAACAACCATCGGAAGTGATGGTTCTATCGGCTCGGCCTCGGAGGAATACTCGGTAAACGACTCTTCGTCGCGGCCCCGTGTGGAAACGATCTTGCTCCCATTCGGGACAAAGAGCTCTATGACATCGATTGCTGCCTCGAGCAACCCGCCTGGGTTGTCGCGCAGGTCAAGGATAAGCCCCTTCAACTGTTTCTTTGCGCGCAGATCAGTTATCGCCGAGCGCAGTTCAGAACCGGTGTTGCGAGAAAAGCGGATGAGGTTGATGTAACCGATGTCTCCGGGAAGGATGTCCTTGAGCCCCACCGATTCGAGTTCCATTTCCGATCGCTTAACGACAAGATCCAGCGTATCAGGTCTTCCCTCGCGCAGCAGGCGCATCCGTGCGCTAGTGCCGGCAGCACCGCGCGTGTAGGGACGTAGTTCGCGAGAGCGGAGAGTGTCGGTTCGTGTGCTGTCGATCGACAGAAGGTGATCGCCGATGCGGATACCGGCGGCGCGGGCCGGACCAGATTCACGAATGTCGGTGATCGTCAGTAGACTATCCATGCTGCCGACGGTGATACCGAATCCGACGTACGAACCGGTAGTGATCTGCTCAACCTCATCGGTCTCTTCTTCCTCGAAATACTCACTGTACGGATCGAGGTACTCCAGCATTGCGCCAACCCCGACGTTCACGAGGTCCTTCGGGTCGATCTCGTCCACATATCGCGAGTTTATCTCTCGAAACACCGAACCAAACGTCTCAATGGCCCGAGCCAGGCGAATGTAGGTGGAGTCGTCCTCAGCGCGTGCCGAAGCCGGTGTAGAGCACGCCAGTGCAACTGCGCTGAGAAGAAGGAGGCGAATCATGCCAGCAGACGACGTGCGATCTCGGCGGAGATTTCATGCGCTGGAATACGGATTTGCTGCATCGTGTCGCGATCACGCAGCGTCACCGTTGAATCTTCAATGGTCTGTCCGTCTACGGTGATGCAAAACGGCGTGCCAACTTCATCCTGACGGCGGTAGCGGCGTCCGATGGCACCCGATGTGTCGTAATCAACTCGGTAGTTGCGCTGCAGGTCGGCAACGATCTTCTCGGCCGCTTCCGGCATACCATCCTTGTTCACCAGCGGAAGAACCGCCGCAGTTATCGGTGCAAGGGATGGCTTGAGTTTCAGCATGACGCGCGTCTCGGTCGCCCCGTCTCCGGCGGCAACTTCCTCTTCGGTGTAGGCGTCGCACATCACAGCCA
>JBJTEQ010000084.1:0-5418 GCA_046092945.1 Kapaibacterium sp. (SeqCode) | reverse complement strand
CCTCTTCCCATTCCGAACAGAGTCGTTAAGCCCCGTTGCGCCGATGGTACTGCATCTGAACTGGTGTGGAAGAGTAGGTAATCGCCAAGTGTTTTTTGCTCCAAAGCCCCTTGACTACTCCGTCTTGGGGCTTTGTGCGTTGTAGCGCGAGGATTGAAGTGAAATGTTCCGTTGTTGTATGACTACCGACCGCGACAGGCATCGGATTTCCGGTAGATCCAGCGCAGGCAGTCCAAGAGGTGGAGAATTCTCAACGTCATTGCTCACAATATGAATGCGGCAGTCCGGCCGGATTATCCGAATCAACTCGAGCACACGCTTGGCCCGTTGCGGTGCGATGTGGGACCCTGATTCAACGGGTTCAGCATCAGACTTTGGCGTCCCGATGACTACTATGCGGAAGAGCGCGGCAACGAGAAAAGCAGCAAGTATTGATTGAACTTTACGATGTGACCACATACCATCTGCGATTTTCCTCATGTAAAGAAGAAAATCTCGGAGAAGTCGCTCTTTCGGTTGCTACGGTAACAACACGTCGATCACAAACGAGTGTGGTGACTCATCTCGATGGCCATTTCGATGGCAAGCTGGGTACTGGCTGAGTCAATGTTGGTGCTGCGCACTGTGTCGTATGCTGTACCATGATCCGGTGACGTTCGGATGATGGAGAGCCCGGCGGTGACGTTTACACCAGCTCCCTTCGCAAGCAGCTTCAATGGGATAAGACCCTGATCGTGATACATCGCCAGCACGCCATCCACATGCTGATAGGCACCGAAGCCAAAGAATCCATCGGCAGCAATTGGTCCCGTTGCATCAATACCCATCTGACGGGCCTTCTCTATGGCCGGGCGGATGACATTTTCATCTTCAACGCCTATGCGTCCCTGTTCGCCTGCATGGGGGTTGAGCCCCAGCACGGCGATACGGGGCTCATCAATTTGCACGCGCGTGCGTAGATGATCGTGAAGCTGAACGATCCGACGAAGGACGCCTGCCGTTGTGAGAGCATCAGCGACCCCGCGCAGCGGAACATGGACCGTTGCAAGCGCAACATGGAGCGTGCGCGTGCATAGTACCATGAGTGGATCCCCCTCGGCAAAAGCTGCCGCCATCTCGGTCTGACCGGGATACTCCCAGCCGACCTGACCCAGTGCGTGCTTGTTGATGGGTAGCGTTACAACAGCATCATAAACACCATTGCGAACGCCTTCAAAGGCGAACCCCAGAGAAGCGATAGCGTGACGTGATGCATCATCGGCTGCCACGCCTGGGTGAACACTCACCGGTTCATCAAGGGGCTCAATAATGATCGTGTGTGAGCCGACCGTCCACACCTTGCCGTCAATGGATGGAGCTAGTTGATAGCAATCAATGCACGATCGCAGAACGGAAGGGGATATCGCTAGATGAAGTTCGGCGTTCGTCTGTAGCTGCTCAACCGCACCCGCGAAACACCGTAGTCCAATGCCATTGACGTCGCCGCTGGTAATGATGATCTTCGGTGCCCGCATTATGCGGCCCTACGGCGTCGCTGACGATAGAAGTTCAGGAGTAGACCTACAAGCGCCACATTTGCAATGAGCGCCGTGCCTCCTGCGCTGAGAAACGGAAGCGGAATACCCATGACCGGGAAAAGGCCGACTGCCATACCGATGTTTACCATAGTATGGAACAGAAGTAAACTCGCAAAGCCAATCGAGATAACGCTACTGAAGGAGGACTTTGCACTCGCGGCAATCCCAGCGCTGCGCACGGCTACAAAGCCGAGGAGTGTTATCACCACCATGCCGCCAAAGAACCCAAACTCTTCCGTCGGAACGCAGAATATGAAGTCAGTCCACTGTTCCGGGATATATCGCAACTGCGTCTGTGTGCCCTTGAGAAAGCCTTTGCCAGAAAGACCGCCCGAGCCGACGGCGAGCATGGACTGGATTACGTGATAGCCCTCGCCGCGAGGATTGCGCTCGGGCTCAAACAGCGTGATCAGACGCTTTTTCTGATAGGGCTCCAGCTTGTTAAAGGCCGGCTGCACGGCAAAGCCGACGCCTACGACAATCATACACGCAAGAATTGTGGCAGTGAGCGTGCGCCGGAACAGATACGTGCCAAGGCAGAACAACGCGGAAATTGCCGCAAACCAGAGCATGTTGTCGAAGAGCAGACCATAGAGCGACGCAATCGCCACGAAGGGCATTGAGATAAGGGTATAGACCACGAACAGGTCGCCCCCTGACCAGAGAAACACTCCCAGAGCCATCGCATAGAACACCGTGGCAGACCCTGTGTCCGGTTGAAGCATGATCAGTCCGACAGGCAGTAGGAACAGCAGCGCAACCCAGGCTAGGTCACGGATCGCCCGAATGGAAAACCCCTTGCGATCCGTGTAGCGTGCTACCGCAATCAACGTGGTGATCTTGGCAAGCTCTGATGGTTGGAAGGAAAAGGAGCCGAGCTGGATCCAACATCGCTGACCATTCACAACGTGTCCGAGCGGTGTCAGAACGGCGGCAAGAAGAAGAATTCCTACAGCGTAGAGTGGATATGCCAGATCGTTGATCCAGCGCTCTGGGAGGAAGAATAATCCAACGCCACCGGCGATTCCTACGACAGCGTAGAGGATCTGCCGACGAAAGATCGCATCAGAGCCAAGGCCATAGGCCGCGCTGTAGATCGATGTAAGGCCAATGCCGATGAGCCCGATCACGGCTAGTAGAAGCCCCCAATCGAGCATGTCATTGATCCGACGCTGCATGGCAACATCGTCTTCATCCAGCTGAAATGGTCTTATTGCCATTGATGACCAATGATGCGTTCGTAGGCTTCAATATACTTGGCACGGGTGGCCTGAACCACCTCCGACGGAAGTACAGGGGGCGGCGGGGTCTTGTCCCACGTTGTCGTCTCCAGCCAGTCGCGCAGGACCTGCTTGTCGAAGTTCATCTGAGATGTCCCCTCGGCGTAGGATGAGGCCAGCCAGTAGCGCGAGGAATCGGGCGGAAGTGCTTCGTCGATCAGGATAATCTCTCCGCTCTCATCGATCCCGAACTCGAACTTCGTATCGGCCAGGATCAGCCCCTTGCCGGCCACATCTTGTGCGGCGGCGTTGTAGAGGGCGATGCTGACCTCGCGCACGCGCTCGGCAACGTCCTGACCCAGAATCTCCACAGATCGCTCGAAGGAGATGTTCTCGTCGTGACCTTCTTCGGCCTTGGTGGCCGGGGTGAAGATGGGCGTTTCGAGCCTCGATGATTCACGGTAGCCAGCCGGCAGTGCAACACCGCAGACCGTCTGCGATGACTGGTATTCCTTCCATCCCGAGCCGGCAAGGTAGCCACGCACGACGCATTCAACGGGAAGGGGGCGAGTCTTACGCACGATCATCGAGCGTCCGGCAAGCATCTGACGTTCCTCGTCCGTAAGACCCGGAAGTGTTGAGACGTCCGTGCTGATGAGATGGTTCGGGATCACATCTCCCAACTGCGCAAACCAGTACAGCGAGATCGACGTCAGCAGAGCTCCTTTATCAGGGATGCCCTCGGACATCACCACGTCGAAGGCAGAGATGCGATCAGTTGCAACCATCAGCAGACGGTCGCCAAGGTCATACACATCGCGCACCTTGCCGCGTCGAAACAACGGATATGCGGTAAGTGCTGTTGATTGAACCGTTGACATTACGCTCCCGCGATAGCGCGCTGAATAAGAGACACACCCAGCAGCAGCAGGGCCAACGAGCCCACCAGCAGGAGAAGTGTGTTGCGCGTACCGGTTGAATCACCCTTGCGGATGAACCGCGGAGTAAGGTGCACCAGCGTGAGCGCAACCAGCATCAGCGTTCCATGCTCCAAGCGATAGCGCAGTCCATCACCAAGATCATTCCATCGCATCGCCAGCTGCAGCAGTCCAACCGTTACCTGCAGCGTCAGAACAATCGAATAGATACGAATGATCCACAAGCCAAGCGCCGTGATCAATTGCTTGCGCAGCAATGCAACAAGAGCCACAGCAACCGACAGACCTGAGAGCAGGTACAGGCCATGATGCATCTTGGTGTGGAGAGTGAACAGCGTTTCCATAGTGGGCTTTGGAGGTAATGGAGGGAACGCGAAAATACGCCATCGCCATGGACCACGGCCGATGCCCTACCCCTACACCAACTTCCCTACCAGCGTGGCGCTGGAAGCGCTTTCGATGGTCACGTTCACGAGGTCGCCGATGACGTAGCCGCGCACGTCTTCATGAGGGAAGATGACGGTCTTGTTGGTATCGGTGCGACCCTTCCATTCGGCAGCATTGCGCTTGCTCGGACCCTCGACAAGTACCGAGTGCGTGCGGCCGATCTCGAGTGCGTTGATCTGACGTGAGATGCCGTTCTGCAATTCAATGATCTCATTCAGACGGCGGTTCTTGACCTCGTCCGGCACGTCGTCGCCCATCTTCCAAGCCTTGGTATTCTCGCGCGGTGAGTAGGCGAACATGTACGCCCCCTCATATCGGACCTCACGCATCACATCGAGTGTGCGCTGATGATCGTCTTCGGTTTCGGTGCAGAATCCGGCAATGATGTCGGTGCTCATGGCACACGTTGGCATTGCTTGCTTGATGCGACGGATACGACCGAGGTAGTGCTCCACGGTGTACGTGCGATTCATGAGCTCGAGTACGCGGTTCGAGCCCGACTGCACAGGCAGGTGGATGTACTTGCAAATGTTGTCCCACTCGGCCATGGTGTCGATGAGCTTGTCGCTCATGTCCTGGGGGTGCGACGTCGTGTAGCGGATGCGCATGTTCGGCACAGCGCGCGCCGTCGATGCAAGCAGGTCGGCAAAGTCGTACCCTGCAACATCATCGCGATACGAGTTCACGTTCTGTCCGAGCAGCGTGATTTCCTTGAAGCCTTGATCCCACAGCTGCTTTGCTTCGTCAACGACACTCGTGAGTGGACGTGATCGCTCACGTCCGCGCGTGAATGGCACAACGCAAAACGTGCAGAACTTGTCGCATCCACGCATGATCGAAATCCATGCCGAGATTCCCTCGGTGCGCAGCGGTACGATGTCGTCGTACGTTTCAACGCGCGAGAGCTTCACAGCGATACCACGATCGCCACCCATTGCTTCGGCTACCAACTCGGGTACGCGACGGTACTCGTCGGGTCCGACAACGAGGTCGACCAATTGCGTGTCGAGCAACTTTGTGCGCAGACGCTCGGCCATGCACCCAAGCACACCCACAACAAGGTCGGAGTTCGACTTCTTGGTGTGCTTCAGGTGTGAAAGGCGCTCATGGATTTTGCGCTCGGCGTTGTCGCGGATCGCACACGTATTCAACAGGATCACATCAGCGTCATCGGGTCCGTCTGCAGGGATATACCCCTCAGCGTTCAACACGCCCAGGACGATCTCGGAGTCGTTT
>JBJTEQ010000083.1:0-3847 GCA_046092945.1 Kapaibacterium sp. (SeqCode) | reverse complement strand
CTTCTGACGGATCAGATCCACACCGACGCGGTTCATACCATCGGTCACTTCCAGACGATACCTGCCGGCGGCGAGCTCCGCTGTGCTGATGACCATGCTGTTGAGGCCGTGCTCAACTGCCGCATCACTGCTCCAGACGATTGTGCCGCGCACGTCACGGAGTGTTACGGTGATGGTAGATGGTTGAGAAACGACGTAGGAAAGCGCATACGCATCGCGCGCAGGATTGGGGCCGCAGCTGAGAATTGTGATCGCAGATGTGCTGGATTGACCTTCGTTCTGCACCGAAGTAACAACCGGCGGCTCGTTGGGAGCGGGAACATCTTGCACACTCTTTGCTGGTGCGGATGACGACGTTCGTTGCAGCTGATTCATCCCCGAAAGGCTACGATAGCCCCGTTCCCATCGCTGCGCTGTGGGGCGCTCAGTAAGGCTCCTGATGAAGTACCAGTCGGACTGCACGGAGTCTGGAAAAAACGACACGACCATATAACCATGGTCAGTGATGTTGTTCCACTTCAGATGTCCATTGCGCTGTGTCAGAGTAGTATCAACTGTCTTGAGTAGTTGTGGTTGAATGGCGCTCAGGCCTGCAACGGCTGAGAAGTTTTCATCAAAGTTCGACGATGTAACACTGGGCGTAATGAACTCTACGGCAACGGGCTTGATCTTTTCGCCATTCTCGATCGGGACGTCCATAGCGAAGGTTGAGTGGAAGTCGCCGGTGACAATCACAACATTTTCGATCGAGCTACTGCGAAGCAGTGTGCTCAGTTGACGGCGTTGGGCAGGGTAGTTGCTCCAGACATCACCATAGAATGCCTGCTCAAACACTGTCTGCAGAGTCGGTAGCTGCGGGCGGAGGATGGCCGTAAATAGCGGTCCGATAGACGAGAATAGATAGTTCGTATCGATGGGAGTAACGTTGACGGGGGCATAGATGACCTGATTGCCAAGCAGCTTCCAACGCGCAGTGCTCGATGTCAGATTCCCGGTTAGCCAGTCGAACTGCGTTGATGACATGATCTTGCGATTGGGCTTGTTCAGGGAGTCTTTGGCATCCTTCGACGCCGAGGGCCCAACCTCTTCTATCTGCTTATCGCGACCTTCGAGACGGGTGTCAAGCATGGAGATGTCGACGAGATCGCCGATCACAAACCGTCGGTACAGCTTGCCATCGCTGGACTCCCGCGTCGGCATCCACTCGTAGCATGCCTGGCGCGAAACGGCCTTCCGTGAGCTCCAGTCACCCTCATTATCCTGGTGGTTCTGCGCACCGTCGGTGTAGGAATCATTGGCAGATTCATGGTCATCCCAAACATGGATCATCGGATGCTGCTGATGCAGGCGTCGCAGGTCGGCATCGAGCCGATACTGACTGTAGCGTGTTCGGTAGTCGCTGAGTTTTATGAGTTCCGCGTCTGGTGTATGACGCCTGCCAAGACGAGCCCCGGTTTGACCACCAAATGATGTGGTGTCGGCATCGTACTCATAGATGTAGTCTCCGAGATGCAGCGCTGCGTCGAGGTCGTTTCTCTCCGCGATAAAGCCATATGATGTAAAGTATCCAGCGGGATAGTTCGAACACGATACAACGGCCACCTTCGCGTGGTCAATTGTGCCCGTGCGCAAGGTCCGTGTGCGCCCCGTCAGCGAAGCTCGACCATAAGCAATGAATCCGTAGTAGTAGACCGTGCCGGGAGCAAGGCCGTCCACATCCACCTTCACTGTGTAGTCTCGGTCGGCACGGGCTACGCCAGCCCCCTGACGCACAATGGTTGTGAGTGCGGTGTCTGTAGCAACTCGCCACTGAACATCAATACTCTCTTCACCGTTCTGCGGCGTTACGCGCGTCCAGATGATCAGACGATCAGTAAGCGGGTCGCCACTGGCAACGCCATGGTAGAATGGTCGCAGGCGATCCTCGACCTGCGTGACCTCTGAGCGCTTGCTGACGCGAGGCTCGTGGCCCGCCCGGCGCACGCCGAACATATCGTTGCGAAGGTCCTGCGCGTGCAATACTGAACTCATTATTGCAGCCAGAACCAAGAGAGTTACGTTAGCAGTCATCTTTCACCTCAGTAACGTTTTCGACGGAACGCAATCTAGGATGCGAATGTTACCTGACTTCATGACAATGGTTAAGAAACATCAACTCGACGCAAAGATCTGCGCCCATTGTCAGCGTCCGTTCGCATGGCGCAAGAAATGGGAGCGCGTATGGGACGAGGTGAAGTACTGTTCCGACGCGTGCCGACGCAATCGAAAGGGTCTGGGCAATGCTCAATGAGTTCCACGTCGGACGCGCCCAGCGACTTGCTGACAACCCTCGTCTTGTGCAGGCATGTCAGGGGGCTGAGCATCTCGTCCCGGTGTACGACTGGGATCTGTCATCTGACCTAGGTCCTCACAGAGCCGCATTCCTGCTGGGTTCACTTGCCTCACTGCAGCAATCACTCCGCGAGTGTGGGTCCGATCTGTTGTTTCGTGTGCAGCCCCCTTCACCCGAGGTGCAGCACCTCTACCGACAATCGGAAACGCTCTACCATGTCGATGATCTGCCGATGACGCTCGATCGTCTGCCCGGGGTATTCACCTCGTTCCGGCGGGATCTCGAGCGTCACGCGGCAAAGTGGCAGGCACCTGTGCCCGCACCTGTGAGTCTGCCACCTCTGCCTCCCGGCGTGGTCTGTGCTGATGTGCCGACACCGCAGGAGTTAGGGATAGCGTTACCCGACGTCGATACGCGAAGTGCCTTCCCTTTCCATGATTTGGCGTTCGCACCGAGCGAGCAGGCAGCTCAGGCGCATCTGACGCAGTATCTGCACACGCATCGCATTGATTCCTACAAGGCCACACGTAATGGACTCATCGGAACAGAGTTCTCAAGCAAGTTCTCACCGTGGCTCGCGTTTGGGATCATATCGGCCCGGACAATCGCCCAAGCAGTTCGCGAGTATGAGCGCGAGTACGGGGCTAATGATGGCACTTACTGGTTATGGTTTGAACTTGTCTGGCGGGACTTCTTTGCCTTCCGCGCATTGACGGAGAAATCTATTGCTCTGGATGATGAGCCCCATAACGCGAACGCCCCGTTCCGCGTCTGGTGTCAGGGGGCTACGGGCTGCCGCTTTGTTGACGCGGCTATGGTCGAACTTTCGCGCACCGGCTGGATGGGTAACCGCATGCGACAGATTGCAGCGAGCTATCTCATTCACGAGCTGCAGTGTCCGTGGCAGTGGGGCGAATGGTGGTTTGCAAAACATCTCATTGATTACGATCCGGCATCGAACGAAGGCAACTGGCGATACATTGCCGGACAGGGGGCTGACCCACGAGGTGGGCGACGATTCAGCATTGAGCATCAGCAGCAGAGCTACGACCCAGATGGTCAGTACGTTTCCTACTGGCTCGGTGATGCGCGATGACAGAAGTACGTCTTATTCTCGGTGATCAGCTCAATGAAATCCATTCATGGTTTTCATCGGTCGATGAATCCGTCGTGTACCTGATGATGGAGGTGCGGTCCGAAACAGATTACGTCCGCCATCATTCCCAGAAGGTTATCGCCATCTTCGCTGCAATGCGTCGCTTTGCGGAAATGCTTCGCAGCAAAGGTCATACTGTAGCATACGTTACAATCTCAGATAAGGATAATCGACAGGATCTCCTCGGGAATATCCAGAGCGTGGCCGAGCAGGTGGGTGCTGCGGCATTCGCCTATCAGGAGCCTGACGAGTATCGCGTCGATCAGGTTCTGCGTTCTTCTGGAGTAACTCTCGGTATCCCCGTTCGATGCGTCTCGAGTGAACACTTTCTGACCGAGCGGAGCGACGTTGCTTCATTC
>JBJTEQ010000082.1:0-10903 GCA_046092945.1 Kapaibacterium sp. (SeqCode) | reverse complement strand
GCTTCACCCAAAACCTAAAACCTGCTCAATGCACCACGACATCTTCGAGAACAGACACCACGGACTTTCCCAATCGGACATTCAGGCGATGCTGGCCACGGTTGATGCGTCGAGCATTGATCAGCTGGTAGAGCAGACGGTGCCGTCGCAGATACGGCTGGAGAAGCCCCTTGACCTGCCGCCGGCGCTCACGGAGATCGAGATGCTGGCAGAGCTGAAGTCGATCGCGTCAACAAACACGATTGCGCGCTCGTACATCGGTATGGGGTACTACGATACCGTTACGCCCCCGGTGATCCTGCGCAACCTGATCGAGAATCCGGGATGGTACACGCAGTACACGCCATATCAGGCGGAGATCGCACAGGGCAGGCTTGAGAGTCTGCTGAACTTTCAGACGCTCGTAACAGATCTTACGAAGATGGACATTGCCGGCGCATCGCTACTTGATGAAGCAACCGCCGCTGCCGAAGCGATGCACATGATGTATGCCTCGCGTGGCGCTGCTGTGAAGTCCGCTACCACGCTCTTCGTGGACGCAAACGTGTTCCCGCAGACGCTTGAGGTGATCCGCACGCGGGCGACGCCCCTTGGCATTGATGTGGTAGTGGGTGATTGGAAGACGGCAAGCTTTGATGGGTCGATCTTCGGCGCGTACATCCAGGCCCCCGCCGGCGATGGCTCGGTGCGCGATTACACCGAGTTCTGTGAGCGCGCTCATGCAGGGGGCGCTCTGGTAACGGTCGGCACGGACCTGATGGCACTGACGCATCTGACGCCTCCGGGCGAATGGGGTGCGGACGTTGCTGTTGGCTCGGCCCAGCGCTTGGGTGTGCCGCTCGGATACGGCGGACCGCATGCCGGCTTCCTTGCCACGCGCGAAGCCTACAAGCGCATCATTCCCGGACGTATCATCGGCGTCAGCGTCGATGCCCAGGGTAACCTGGCACTGCGCATGGCCCTGCAGACGCGCGAGCAGCATATTCGTCGCGACAAAGCAACATCCAACATCTGCACGGCGCAGGCGCTGCTGGCAAATGTGTCGGCGATGTATGCCGTGTATCACGGACCCGAGGGCCTGCGCGGCATTGCCCATCGCATTCACACACTCACCTCGGTGCTTGCATCGGGTCTGACGTCGCTCGGCTATACCATGTGCAACGACACGTGGTTCGACACCCTCTGCATCAACGCCGACCCATCGGCAGTGCGTGCGGCTGGCGAGCCCCGTTCCATCAATTTCCGCTACCGCAGCGACTGCGGCTGCGTTGGCGTATCGCTTGACGAGACAACGACCGTGGCCGACGTGCAGGACATCCTTGATGTGTTTGCCTCGGTGAAGGGGGCTTCTGCGCCCGCCGCGTCGGAGCTGCTGCATGCCGCAACGAGCGGCCTGCCGGCATCGCTTGTTCGCACGTCGGGATACCTTGCGCATCCGGTGTTCAATAGCTACCACACCGAGCACGAGATGCTGCGCTACATGAAGCGTCTCGAGAACAAGGACCTGTCGCTGACGCATTCGATGATCTCTCTCGGCTCATGCACGATGAAGCTCAACGCCACGGCCGAGATGATTCCAATCACGTGGCCCGAGTTCAATCGCCTTCACCCGTTTGCACCAACGTCGCAAACGAAGGGATATCAGCGCATCTTTTCCGAGCTCAGCACCTGGCTGAACGAGATCACCGGCTTTGACGCCTGTTCGCTGCAGCCCAACGCCGGAGCGCAGGGCGAGTATGCTGGACTTCTGGCCATCCGTGGGTTCCATCATGCACGGGGCGAGCAGCACCGCAACGTGGTGCTCATTCCATCGTCGGCCCATGGTACCAACCCCGCCTCAGCCGTCATGGCCGGCATGAAGGTTGTCGTTGTCAAGAGCGACGCGCACGGTCACGTTGACGTTGCCGATCTGCGCGCGCAGGCAGAAGCACACTCCGCAAACCTTGCCGCTCTGATGGTCACCTATCCATCTACGCACGGCGTGTTCGAAGAGGCCATCAAGGACATCTGCGCCATCGTGCATGAGCACGGCGGACGCGTGTACATGGACGGCGCAAACATGAATGCGCAGGTGGGACTCACCTCGCCTCGCGCCATTGGCGCCGACGTGTGTCACCTGAATCTGCACAAGACGTTCTGCATCCCTCACGGAGGGGGCGGTCCGGGAATGGGTCCGATCTGCTGCACGTCAGAGCTCGCCCCTTACCTGCCGTCGCATCCAGTCGTTAACCCGATCGACGTTAACCACGTTGGTCCGGTATCGGCTGCTCCATGGGGCTCGGCATCCATCCTGCTCATCTCGTGGGCCTACATCCGCATGATGGGCGGTACGGGGCTGACCGATGCCACCAAGCGTGCCATCCTCAATGCGAACTATATCAAGAGTCGCATCGAGCAGCACTACCCGATCCTGTACACCGGCACCAACGGACGCTGCGCCCACGAGATGATCGTGGACCTGCGCGAGTTCAAGCAGCGTGGCGGCATCGAGGCCGAAGACGTTGCCAAGCGCATGATGGACTATGGCTACCATGCGCCAACGCTCAGCTTCCCTGTTCCGGGCACCATCATGATCGAGCCGACCGAAAGCGAAAGCAAGGCCGAACTGGATCGGTTCATCGACATGCTGCTCTCGATCCGTACCGAAATTGAGAATGTCTGCACCGGTGCCATCGACGCCAAGGACAATCCGCTCAAGAATGCCCCGCACACCATGTTCGTCGTTACCGCCGACACATGGGAGCACACGTATTCACGTCAGACCGCCGCCTTCCCACTCCCATGGGTTCGCGACCGCAAATTCTGGCCGTCCATCGGCCGTGTCGACAACGCTCACGGAGACCGCGTGCTCATCTGCACGTGCCCGTCGATCGAAGAATACGCCTGATGAGTTACGGAATTACGGAATTACGGAATTACGGAGTGACGAGTGACTGTACGTCATTCCTGCGAAAGCAGGAATCCATCTTCGTCATCCAGCGTTGCGTCAACTCGTTCCAAACCGTCAACCCCGTCAGCCTGGTCAACCACGTTGCCAACAGCATTGCAAACGCACATTAGCCCACGGCTTTAGCCGTGGGTACGCAATGGTGGACAGGCGGAGGGCGCCCCATCCGAAGGGAGGGTTGCAGCATGCTGCGACCCTACGATCGGTTGAAACGTGGATACCTCGCTACGCTCGGATTGACGAAGATGGATTCCTGCTTTCGCAGGAATGACGTTCCGTCACTCGTCTCTGGTCACTCGTAACTTGTACCCATGCCCTCCCTTCCTATCCACTCCGTCCTTCCGAACATCTGCGACGTGCTGTCACGGAACGTGCCGTGTATTCTAGAGGCACCGCCGGGAGCAGGCAAGACGACGATGGTGCCGCTGGCGCTGGTCGATGAGCCGTGGCTTGCCGGCAAGAAGATCGTGCTGCTCGAACCGCGACGCTTGGCGGCGAAGGCTGCGGCGCGGCGGATGGCGACGCTTCTGGGCGAGACGGTTGGACAAACGGTTGGCTATCGTATGCGGCTGGAGACGGCGGTGAGCGAAAAGACGCGCATCGAGGTGGTAACCGAAGGTGTGCTGACGCGTCAGCTGGCACGCGACCCGGAGCTGGAGGACGTTGGGCTGGTGATCTTCGATGAGTTTCACGAACGTTCGCTGAATGCTGATACGGGACTTGCATTGACGCTTACCTCGCGCGCACTGCTCCGAGGCGACCTGCGACTGATGGTGATGTCGGCCACGATCGGGACGCTAAACTTCGCAACCATCATGCCGGATGCCGAGCATGTGACGAGTCAGGGACGAACGTTTCCGGTGGAGACCACCTATCTGCGGAGTACTTCCGATAAGCCCCTTCACGAGCTTGTTGCTGCGGCCGTACGCGATGCGATCCGCGATGAATCGGGCGACGTTCTCTGCTTCCTGCCGGGTCAGGCCGAGATCCGCCGCACGCAGGAGGTGCTGCTTGGCAGGCCCGATGCGCTTGACGTCGCCGAGGTGATGATCCTGCATGGCGAACTTGCGGCCGATGCGCAGGATGCGGTGCTGCGTCCGGCCTCGAGCGTTCGACGCATCATCCTCTCGACGGCAATTGCTGAAACGTCGCTCACGATCGATGGCGTGCGCACGGTCATCGACGCTGGACGCTCCAGGGAGCCCCGTTTCGACCCAAGATCGGGCATGACGCATCTGACAACCGTCAGCGTTTCCAAGGATGCTGCCGAACAGCGAAGGGGGCGGGCAGGACGCACTGCGTCAGGACGCTGCATACGACTCTGGACAGAGCGGGAGCACGACCAGCTTCCGGAGCGCCGCACCAGCGAGATTCTTGTGGCCGACTGCTCAAGTCTCATCCTTGAGGTGGCAAGCTTTGGGGTGGACATTCTGGATCTGCCATGGTTGGAGGCGCCCCCTGCCGGACACCTCGCCCAGGGTCGCGAGCTTTTGCGCCAGCTTGGTGCACTCGACGCGTTGCATGCGATTACGCCACACGGACGCGAGCTCCTGCGCTACGGCACGCATCCGCGCATTGCGCACATGCTTGTGCGCTCGCAGGAGCTTGGCATCGACTGGCACCGAGCCTCGGGTATCGCGGCCATCGTTGGAGAGCGGGACCTCCTGAAGGGCGAACGCCTGAGCGATGTTCGGCGACGTCTCGATGCATTGCAGGGGGCTGCTGATGCCCACGCCGATCGCTCCGCCGTTGCCCATGCGCGCAAGCGTCAGCAGGCGCTGCGTAAGCCCCATTCCACGATCGCACCCACACCGAGAATTCCCGATGAGGATGTAGAAGTCGTGCTCATTGCTCTTGCTTACCCGGAGCGCTTAGCCCGAAGCAAAGGCGATGCTCGGTTTCTGCTTCGCAACGGACGCACAGCAACAATTATGCAAGCCGATCCACTGGCACGCTCCGAGTGGCTGGCCGTGGCCGACCTCGATGGATCGGCCTCTGA
The DNA here is from genome assembly GCA_046092945.1 of Kapaibacterium sp. (SeqCode). Taxonomy (GTDB): domain Bacteria; phylum Bacteroidota; class Ignavibacteria; order Kapaibacteriales; family Kapaibacteriaceae; genus UBA10438. The sequence continues at coordinate 5,957 of JBJTEQ010000082.1, read as the reverse complement.
ACCGCGCATTGCCATCGCTGCGCCAATCGGTGTGGCAACGGTGCGTATGGTTTTTGCCGATGACATGGTCGAGCAGGTGGAGACCGGCTGGAACGACCGCGACGGACGCATCGTGGCGCGAACTGTGACCATGCTTGGGGCCATCACCGTGGAGACAAAGGCCAATGCCAAGGCCGATGCCCAGGAGCTCGCAAAGGCCTTTGCGCGGGAGCTTGCCCGACGTGGCATTGAGAATCTGCCCTGGAGTGAGGGGGCCGAGCCTCTGCGGGATCGCGTCGTGTTTGCGCGTCAGCACACCGGAGCCGAGTTGCCGGACATGTCTGATGAGTCCCTGGCAGCAACCATCGATAAATGGCTAGCGCCGCTGCTCGTGGGCATGCGCTCGTTGGCCGACCTGCAGAAGGTGGATCTGGTGCGCCCCCTGAGAGAGATGCTTTCGCGAGAGCAGAAGACCCTGCTCGACCGAAGTGCTCCTGAGTTTTACAAGCCGCCGAAAGGACGTGAAGTCCCCATTGATTATTCGAACCCTGATCAGCCCCTTGCCGCCGTCCGCCTGCAGTTTATGCTGGGCGTCAAGCGCACGCCAACAGTGGCCAACGGAAATGTTCCGCTGACCATCGAGCTGCTGTCACCTGCTGACAGACCGATCCAGAAGACCCGCGACCTGGCCGGATTCTGGAGTGGGTCGTATCAAGCGGTACGAAAAGAGATGAAGGGACGCTACCCAAAGCACGATTGGCCCGAGAATCCGTAAGGCGCAACTGCGTAGATTGCGCCACTGGCTTTCTGACCCAGAGGCCACTATCTATGAGCATTCGCACAACTATTTCTGTTACGGCAGCATTCCTGCTGTGCGTCATGCTGACGCTGGCTCAGGACCGTCCGTGGATCTTTCGCGGAAGAACCCTTCCCGGACCCGTACCCAAGGTTGCCACAGTGGCTGGCGGCGTGGTGGTATATGATCAGAGTGCACTGCGCTCGATTGACCACTGTGCTACTCTCGACACGGTGCGCGGTCTGCGTGGCGAGTTCTGCGACTTCGTCGATTTCATGGGCGGTATCACGTTCTGTGTCACCTATGACGCGGCCTCCCGCATGGCATGGGCCCATTTTTCGCAAGGGGGCAATTCGTGGACCACAGTCGACTCGATGTCGAACGTGGCTCGTCCGACAAGTCTTGTCGCCGGCACAACAGAGTGGTTTATGGCCACGGAGAATGGATCGACCATCTATCGCGTTGCAGACGTGACGTCAACGATCAAGGGGCCGTCGGCAGATCCGGTACTCCAGCTGGTCCTCATCGGATCGACACTCGTTGCCAATGTTTCCAGCAAGCAAATCAGCTATACGTCCGACCTTGGTCAGACGTGGAAGACCATCGCCGCTCCGGGCATCAGAGTGCTTCATGCCGTGAATGGATCGCTCTATGCGTCCTCCACGCAGGGAGTCAAGAAGATCGACCTCGAGCAGGGAACCACCACCAGCGTTGGAATCTGGAACAGCAAATCGGGAGCTGAGCCTGCTACACTCGATCTGGATTCCTACCTCGGCAAGCTGCATACGATCGTAGCTGACTCGGCGTATCAGATGTATCGACTGGATCCAACGGACAATACCTGGGCGCCCCTTGCCTACCCTCTCCCCTGCCGAAAAGCCGTCGAAAGTCCTTCACTCATGGCCATCGAGGCCGGCTGGGTCATCGCGGCGATCAACGTAACCGAAGGCAAGAAGGACACATCGGGGATCTATGCCTACGATCTCAACGACTTCACATCGGTGTCGGACGTATCTCGCGAAGCATTGCGATTGGAATCACTTTTACTGGACCACGACGCCGACGTTGTCATGGGCGCGGAGATCAGCTCGTGCAGCATTACCGACATGGCCGGCCGCACGGTGATGAATGCCGCCGTGCTTCCCAACGGACGTGTGCAGGTATTGGCATCGTGCCTGCCGTCGGGAGCGTACACGCTGGTTGCGCAGCAGCATAGCGCTCTGGTCATTCGGCGCATACTGGTTCGGTAACAGGTAGACAGAGCACTCGACGTTCATGGCCAAGATCTCTCGAAATGCCGCGCTGCAGCGTCTGATGACGCGAAAGCGTCTTCTCGTTATTGCGGCGCTAACGTCGGTGGTTCTGGTATTTATCTTCTTCTCCAACTACGGCGTCATCACGCGACTATCGCTTCTCTCGGAAACAGCCGAGTTGGAACAGCACTTCGTGCTGCTTCAGAACACCGCCGATAGCTTGCGACGTCAGAAGCACATTCTGGAAACCGACAGCACGGAGATCGAACGTTTGGCCCGGGAGCGCTACGGCTACGTGCGCCCGAACGAAGAGGTCTTCATCATCAACCGCGACACAACAGCAACGCCATGATTCGGGTCTTCACCATTGTCATGGCGACAGGCCTTCTTCTGATCATCAACTCCTGTATAAGTATGAACACTCATTCCATTCGCCCCTTCTCTGCTGACGGAGCCGCTGCGCCCATCGGACCCTATTCACACGGCGTTGCGTGCGTTGGCAACATGCTGTTTCTGAGCGGGCAGATCCCGCTTCGTGCCGATGGCACAATGGTCAGCGGCACCATCGCCGAGGAAACACGTCAGGTCTTCGCAAACATCCGCACCATTCTTGCCTCGCAAGGGGCTGACCTAACGTCGGTTGTGAAAACCACGGTGTTCCTGAAGAACATGGGCGACTTTGCGGAAATGAACGCTGTGTATGCCGAGCAGATGGGCGAACATCGTCCTGCACGCTCAGCCGTCGAAGTGGCCCGCCTACCTAAGGATGCTCGCGTGGAGATCGAGGTCATCGCATGCGTTCCGTAAGGATCGTTATCAGTTGCATATTCGCACTGTCCCTTTCGGTGACAAAGGGGCTTTGCACCCCCGCCGACAGTTCCGCGCAGGCGATGAAAGCGGAGCGACCTACACGGTCTACAACCACTGCTGTTGTCTGTTCGCTTGTTCTGCCGGGGCTGGGTCAGGTCTATACCGGCAATTACTGGAAAGCTCCGCTCTTTGCCGGAATCGCGGCAACGTCGGCCGTGATGTTCTTTCGGAACAACGCAGACTATTCAACAGCGGCAGCCGAGTACGATGCCGCGATCGCCACCGGTGCGAATGCCACGATGACCAACCTACTGCTGCGTCGACGTGAGGCCTTCCGTGATAATCGGGACCTATCCGGCGTGGTGTTCTTTATCACCTATGCCCTGGCCGCCGTGGATGCCTACGTTGCCGCCGAACTGTATTCATTCGACACCGGAGAAGACCTCAGCATCTCGGTCGGTCCGAGTCCATCCGCTCTGATGGCCGTCAATTTGCGGCTGACGTGGTAAAACCGAGCCCCCTATCTTTGCCCATGCTTTTTCGAGCCGCCCTCATCGCTCTGATTGCTAGCAGCAACCTTGCTGCTCAGTCGCTTTCCACGGAAACGCTAGCCCTGCGATTGGGTGGTGGTTTTGCCAGCACCAGCCACACGGGATCGATCAGCTCGGCAGGGGGCATCCTTGCTTGTGGGTCGCTCACTACCGGCTCCGGAATGGGTCCCGGCGGCTACGCCGCTCTGGAGCTTCCCATAACCTCATGGGGCGCAATCGGTATTGAAGTTGGACTGACAAATCGTAACGGTGCGTTCAGTCGCACCAACACCTATCCTTTGCGCGACACGGCGTCGGGCAAGGATGTGACCATGACAACCGAGTACACACTCGACGCGACGATCTCCAACCTTGATGTTTCCGCACAGCTGCAGCTACCGATCATCGGAACTCTTCAACGCAGAACACTCGGGCTGAGTATTGGTCCGCGGCTGGCACTGCCAATGACGGCAAGCTTTGCGCAGCGCGAGAGTGTCGTGAGTCCCGAGAGTGCCGTATTCATCGAAAACGGTGTGCCCGTTCAGGAACGTCTCATCCGTCAGGGGGCTCTGCAGACGCGTTCATCTTTACTTCTGGCAATCTCGGCCGGTGTGGAGTCGTTTATTCCGTTGTCAGACCGGCTAAGCATTGTGCCCCGCATAAGTGCCGACTACTTTATGACCAATGTTGTGACAGACGCAGCATGGAAGCCCTTCACGATCAGGGCAGATGTGGCATTGCGTCTATCGCTCACGAAGAAGCCCGTTTTTGCGCCGCCACCACCGCCCCCTGTCATCGTTGAAGCGCCGAGTAAGCCATCGTTTGCGCCACCAACACTGGTGCTGGAACCTCGCTCGTTTACCGGAGAGATTGTTACCGGGAATATGCTTCGCGCCTCGACGCCGATTGTGAACGCCGTCTTCTTCGACAGCGCCCGTGCGGAAATCCCATCAACCTATCGTGTTCGGGCAGATGGCTCAACCATGAGCAGCGAAGCAGTTGCTGCTCACGACTGGATGTTGCCACGCATTGCCGCGATCGTTGCATCGAATCCATCGGCACGCATTGTTCTGGAAGGGGCTACCAGTGGCGCAGTAACAGAGCCCGAGGGTTTGCCACTTGCCAAGCGTCGCGTCGAAGCAGTCCGTGTTGCTCTCGTGGGGTTGGGAGTTCCTACGTCCTCGATTACTCTTGCCCCCTCGACGTCACCGCGCATTGCATCGAATGCCGATCTGCCGGGAGGACGTGCCGAGAACCGACGTGTGGACATTGTGGTGCAGAATGCGCCGCTTCAGCGGTTTGTGCTGACGGAAGAGTTTGCCGAACTGCGTGGCAGCGCCGCCGTACGGTCCAGATATCAGGGTGGTCCGCCGGAGACACAGCCAACTGCTCAGACAATCACGATCAATGGACGCGACACGGTTGTGAGCGCTCTCGATGCTGTGGTCACCTCACCAGTCGTCATGCGACTCGACAACTCAGGTCAGCCCCCTGCCAGTGTGCCGACGGCTTCGTCGAGCGGCGGACAATACGCCGAGATGAAGCTGATGGTCCCGGCGGAAAGGCTCGCCAGACGTCGCATTGCCCTGAGCACGGAGGGATTCGAGGCCGTTCTGCGCTTTGATTACAACAGCGCCGACCTTCTCGACGATGTAAAGACACTACTGCGACAGCTCACCGAGCAGCTGCCAGAAGGCGCGACCATTGTCATCGAAGGAAGCACCGATATTCTTGGTTCGCAGGAGCGCAACCGTCAGCTGTCCAGCACGCGTGCGGCAAACACGGAGGCCTACATCCGGTCGATCACCTCAAAGAGTTTCGGCTTTGCAACCTCATCGCTGGCCTCTCCATATAGCGATGCTACGCCACAAGGACGCTTCCTTAATCGGAACATCCGCATACGACTGAAGTAATTAGCCTTCTTTAGGGGGCTCGAGCAGTCCCATTTGACGCTTGAGTTCGAGTAGGTCCTGATCCACCTGCCCGGTGGAGGAGAGCTTGCGAAATTCTTCGTCAAGCTGCGTGTTCTCACCAGCCAATTGTTCAAAAGCTGATGCTTCGGCCTCGAGTTTCTCGATCTTGGCCTCGTACTTATCGAATTTGCTGAAGGCGTCCGTGCCAATACCGGCGGCCGACTTGGCGATCTGCGCCTGGGCCTTGGCTGCCTGAGAGCGTGCAATAAGCGTGCTCTGACGTGAGCGAGCTTCATCGAGCTTGCGCTTGATGCCGTCCAGCTGCTCGCGAATCTTGGCCGTCGTAGCGCGCGCCTGTTCGTGCGTTGGCATGAGCTCGGCCACGTTCTTGTCGGCAATGGCCTTCTTCTCCAGAGCCGCACGGGCAAGGTCTTCACGTCCGGCGTTAAGCGCTTGCATCGCCTTCTCCTGCCAGCTAGCACTGTCAGCCTTTTGCGCCGTGATACGCTTCTCGAGACTCCGCTCATTAGCGATAGCATTGGCAACGGCCAGCGTGGTCTGGTTCACAGACTCTTCCATATCCAGTACGGCCTGCTTGAGCATCTTCTCCGGATCCTCGGCACGGTCCAGTGCATCGTTCGCACCGGCGCGGAACAGGTCGGCAATACGTGAAAAG
>JBJTEQ010000081.1:0-2203 GCA_046092945.1 Kapaibacterium sp. (SeqCode) | reverse complement strand
CACATGCACATCGTCGAAAAGAAGGTCAAGATCTCTGACGTAGATCTGGTTGAGTTGCTAGGTCCGAACGAGCAGCATCTTCAACTCATCGAGAATAAGTTTGATACCTCCATCACCGTTCGGGGTGACACGGTCATCTTGCGCGGTGAACCGGTAGAGGTGAAAAAGATCGAGCAGATCTTCTCCGAGCTCGTCCATACTCTGCGCCGCACCGGACGTCTTCAGCTGAATGACGTTTCGATGATCACGGATCTGGTAGAAGGGGGCCGAACAGCGGCCGTACCAAGTAGCATGAGCAAGGAAGAGCTCGACTCGGTGATTCTCTGGGGCAAGAAGGAGATGATCCGGGCTCGTACTCCCCGGCAGATGGACTACTACACGAAGGTCCGATCAAACGATCTGGTGTTCTGTATCGGTCCGGCGGGAACCGGAAAAACCTTCCTTGCCGTTGCCATGGCTCTTGCCGCTCTGCGTGCGAACGAGGTTACGCGCATCATTTTGTCGCGTCCAGCCGTTGAGGCCGGCGAGTCTCTCGGTTTTCTGCCCGGTGATATCTCCGAAAAGGTGGACCCGTACCTTCGCCCCCTGCTTGATGCCTTGAGCGACATGGTCAGTCCCGACAAGCTCAAGGGCATGCTTGAAAAGCGCATCGTTGAGATCGTTCCGCTTGCCTACATGCGGGGTCGCACACTGAACAACTCATTCATCATTCTCGATGAAGCGCAGAATGCCACACGGACGCAGATGAAGATGTTTCTGACTCGTTTAGGGCGTAACTCCAAGGCCATCGTAACCGGTGACGTAACGCAGACAGACCTACCCAAGCGCAATGAATCGGGCCTGCCCGATGCTGAACGACTTTTCCGTGGCATTCGCGGAATTGACTTTGTGCACTTCGACACCGCAGATGTGGTGCGTCACCGCCTTGTCGCCGAGATCGTTTCGGCATATGAACGTGATGAGGCAAAGAGCGCTTCGCGCGAGAAGGTCACCGATCGGCAATGAACGATCTATTTCAGCTCGGTTTTCTGTCGATCTCCTGGCTTGATCTGCTTGATGTAGCCATCGTTGCTGCTGCATTCTGGTTTGTGTATCGGAGTCTGCGTGATACGCTAGCGCTGCAGGTGCTGTTTCTCTTGTCGGTTCTGTTGCTGCTGAATTTTGTAACTGATGCCCTTGGGCTTCAGACCGTGAGTTGGATACTCCGTCGTCTTGGCGATGTTGGTCTGATTGCCTTTGTCGTGCTGTTCCAGCCGGAGTTGCGACGTCTGCTCTTGCTCTTTACCCGGTGGAGAGTGTTTCGGCTGTTTCTCCGCTCGCGCTCGACCGAGGTCATCGACATTGTCGTTGATGCTGTTGAGCAGATGACGACGCTGCACATTGGAGCACTTATCGTGTTCTCGCGCGCCGATCACGTAAAGGTTACAGTCGATACGGGCGTAAAGCTCAATGCAACAGCCTCGGCTGAACTTCTTGAGTCGATCTTTCATCCGCGCTCGCCTCTTCACGACGGAGCCGTCGTGATAGACGGTCAGCAGGTTGTTGCCGCACGATGCGTGCTGCCGTTGAGTATGACGCAGAGAGTTGGCTCACGGGTACTGGGGACGCGTCACCGCGCCGGACTTGGTCTATCGGAGCAGGCAGAAGCCGTGGTGGTGATCGTTTCAGAGGAACGCGGTACTGTAAGTCTTGCCTACAGCGGTGAACTTGAAATGGATATTCCGCTTTCCCTTCTTGGCGCTACATTGCAGCAGCGCCTCTCTACTGTCCTTGCCTCCTAACGAATCCAGTTGCAATCATGCCCGCCGTTCCAGAACGACAAGCCTCACCATTTGAACTACAGCGCCGTGCACTCGTTGCGACACTTCACCAACGCGGAATATCCAGTCCTTTGGTCCTGGCAGCCATGGGTGCGGTGCCACGCGAGGCATTTGTCCCGGCTGCCCTCTCTATGCGTTCCTACGAAGATTCTGCCCTTCCCATTGATAATCGGCAGACGATCTCGCAGCCGTACACTGTGGCCTACATGACCCAGGAATTGCAGCTTGACCGACCAAGCAGGGTTCTCGAGATCGGCACCGGTAGTGGCTATCAGGCCGCCGTCCTTGCCTGTATGGGACATCATATCGTGTCGATTGAACGTCACCCACTCCTATCACAGAAGGCCCGTACAACGCTCAAAGTTCTTGGATATGATGTGCAG
>JBJTEQ010000080.1:0-24424 GCA_046092945.1 Kapaibacterium sp. (SeqCode) | reverse complement strand
GGAGCCCACCGAGAAATGGCAATGCATCGGACACAGCTGAACGCACGACCATGCTGATTCCGGAATAGCCGATTGCACCGAAGACAAACATGTTAAAGAACATGTACCACGTATCCAGCCAGAAGTCCTTGCGGATCACGGGCTGGTTTGTACGCCATGGAATGATGATCTCCAGAAGCCACACGGCTACGGAGAGTCCCACGAGCCACCAGAAGAAGTTGTGCCAGGTCGGCTGACTGATCGTTGACCAGAGATAGGCAAACTGGACGCTGTAGAAACTCAGAACCTGTTCCATGGACTCAAAACTAACGGTGGGGGACATTTGGCCCCCTAACAACGAAAAAACGGACGCCATCGTTCGATGACATCCGTTCTTTTTGAGAGCCAACTGCCGGACTTGAACCGGCGACCTGCTGATTACAAATCAGCTGCTCTACCAGCTGAGCTAAGTTGGCGAACCGAGCCACAAACATACGAAAAGACGCGTTTTTTGCACGTCCAATCAATGGGATTTTCGCCGAAGTACGTGACCGCCGAGAATCGCAGTAAGCACAATAGCGCCACCAAGAATGGATGTGGAAGAGGGCACTTCACCCAGGGCAAGCCCAACCCATAACGGATTAAGAAGGGGCTCCAAAACGGTAATCAGGACGGCTTCGAGGGCTGTCACGTGGGCAAGCGCCCAGGAATACAGCAGATAGGATACGCCCAGTTGAAACACGCCGAGCATCAGTAGGGGAAGGATCCAGTCCATGGATACTGATGGAAGCTGCCCGGCCAGTGGGATGCAGACAATGGCGGTCAGCACATTTCCGAGAATAATGCTCTCCGTTGTGGACGTGCCCCGTTGCAGGCGCATGAACAGGGCAACACCGGCAAAGGCAACGCCGCTGGCAATGGCAAGGATGTTCCCAAAGACGGCACCGGGACTGAGTGCATCGAGGAAGAAGACGACCATTCCGAGCATCACGAATCCAACAACGAGGATGTCGCGCCTCTGCAGGCGTTCCTTGGCCACGGTGGCGCTGAAGAGGGCCACCCAAACCGGTGCGGTGTACTGAAGCAGAATCGCATTCGCCGCCGTTGTCTGCTTTGTGGCCCACACAAACAGCACCACCGTGAACATATAGCTGATGATGCCCCCAAATTGCGCAGGAGTCCACACGGGCTTAAGTGGACCTTTCGCCCGCAGCCAGGCGAACATCACCGCAGCGGCAATCGCACTTCGCATGCCCGCTATGGCAAGGGGCGAAAGCGGCAGCAGCTTGATGAGAAGTCCACCACTGCTCCAAAGAATGGCGCACACAACCAGTGCCGCAACGGCGGCAGCATGGTGCTTGCTGCTCATCGAATGAAATCGGACTGGCGGCTGGTGGTGACGTATGATTCGGCGCGTTGGGTGCCCTGTGTGGCAGAGTACGTCTGTGTGGTCGACGTTGTCAGAGCAACCGGAGGAAACCGCGAATCGAGCGGCACAACGTATCGAAACTCGGCAACGAGTGAGCCGACGAGTGGATAGGGGGCTCCATCAAGTCGCATCGTGAACTTCGGAGCTTCAGCACGAGCCGTTACGACGGCAGTCTTCTGCGGGCCAGTGCTATCGATGGCGGAGAATGTGACGGTGCCATCGAGCTTCTTCATCAATCGGACCTGTTCGCGACCAAGGATTCGCTTCAACGCGGCGATGTTCATCTTCCATGTGGAACCAAGCGCAACAGGTTTCTTCGCGTCAAGAACGTTGCCGGTTTTTGCGCCCCCTTCCCCCATCACGACGTTGCTGAGAAGCGCGGCCACGGTATCAGCAACTGGTTCGCCGTTGACGGTGAACACGCTGCCGCTGTCGGAGAACCAGCAGCGCACATTGGTGCCCGTATTCATTACGTCGAATGTGTCGGTGTTGGTCTGCAGCTGAAAGCTGCGGATGACCAGATTCTTTTCTTTCTCCTGACCATCTACGGTGACGTAGGTGACCGAGCACTGGGCAGCGATGATGATGCGCACGATGTCAGTTGTATCGCCCAGCAGATCGCTGTTGTTGTAGATCTTCGTCGTCGACCGCTGCTCATAGGTGGCCTTGAGGAGATATTGATCAAACTCCTTCAGTCCTCTGCCGAGCTTTAGAGCATACGTGGTCGGTTGCTGTGCTGAAGCACCAACAACACAAATGAGGCAAAAGAGAAGGGCGTTATAGCAGGGTGTTCTGAGCATAGCGTCGAATGTAGGATTTCACGTCAAACTTGCGGGAGCAGCCATTGGCATTCATGTAGCGGATCTTTCCGTAGACCGGACGTTCAAACCAGGCACGGTCATGCACGCCCCCTACACTCCAGGCCACTCCAACGTATCCGTTGGGGTCGCGCCCATCAAGAGCATAGGTGTCGTTAAGTGTCAGGCCAATTGCGAGTGCTTCATCGGGCGAGGCACTCCATTCGAGGATCTTCTTGGCCCAATACATCCGCATGAATCCATGGAGTTTGCCGGTGGTGACGAGCTCGCGCTGTGCTGCATTCCAAAGCTCATCATGAGTGCGTGCGGCCTCCCATTGATCGAGCGTATAGATGTAGTCGCGAGGGTCGTTGCGATGATCATTCAGCGTCTGCTGCGCCCACGCAGCAAATCCATCGAACGAATCATACCGTTCGTTATAGAACGTAAAGTTGTCGCTGAGTTCACGTCGGATGATCAGCTCTTCTAGGAAACTATCGGAAGACTCGCCCACACGAGGTGTTGCGAGCGCAGCACGCTGCGGAGCAAGCTGACCAAAGTGGAAGTACGGCGAAAGGTTGCTCTGTCCGGCCTTTGTCGGGTCATTGCGATCTGCATACTGCTCGATCTTCGCAACGAAGGCGTCAAGTCGAGCACGTCCGGCAGCAGCGCCGGGGGTGAGCCATGACACCGGACCGATCGACGTATTCACGCGAAGAGTCTGCCTCACTGTTGCCCAGTCTGTAAGGGGGCTCGGCGACCCATCGAACGGATGACGTACCACCTCGGGAAACTCTTCGAGATATGTCGGCAGGAGCTTGGTGATCTTTGGTCGAATGGTATACGCCGCAAACTCAAGCTTCGGCGATGCAACCCAGCAGGGGACAATGTTATGAGCGTCAACCTGATGAAGGGGCACCACAGATCCATCGATGACGTCGTTGAGCCACTGCTTCTTAATGCGAAGGGGCTCAAAGTCCGTTACCAGCAGTGAAGGTGCTGTCGATTCGAGAAAGGGGAGCAAGGCCTCCTTCGGGCTCCCGAGAAGAAGATGAAAACCGATGTTCATCTCGGCCATATCACGCTCGAGTTCTTCGAGCCCCCTGATCATAAAGTCGTACTGACGAAGCGTGGCCTCGAGAAATGTGGGGACAAGGCAGAACACGGCGATAAGCGGAACTTTGCGTTCTAACGCAACCTGCTGCGCATACAGCAGAGCCCAGTTGTCGTCGCGACGTCTGTCACGATTGATCCAATAGACCACCGGTCCGGAGCCCTGTGGATCTGGCCTTGTGGGCGTAAGGTTGCGAACGCGGTCGCTTCGGACGTTCATGATGCTTGTTGCTTCTTAGTCTTCTTCAACCCGGTACGACGCACCGGGAATATCGGTAGGGGGCTTGGGTGTTCCCCGTGAGCGCAATCGCGAAAAGGCGATCCATAATCCCAGCAGAACAAGGATGATCGGCCAGAAGACGCCCCAGAACTGATCGACAACGCCGAGTTTCTTCAGCTGAATCACCGTCATCACGATAATCGTCAGCCCCGACCAAAACGTCGAGCCGCTACCTGTGAGCAGTCGCACGGCAGCATACACGATCACGCCGGTGGGCCACCACATCTGCACGACGCTGTACATCTCGGGCATGCCAAGACGGTCGAGCAGCATGGCAATGCCGAAGAGCGCCACGGCCAGACCAAGGAGGACCTGACTCAGGAGACTGTCTTTGGGGCGACCGAACTGGACGCGAAATCCCTGCTGAAACTGCTGATTCATGGCTGATGCCCTTTCAATAACTCATCAGGCTTTGGTGCCGCACTCGGCACAATCCGGACACTCTGACTCGCCGTGGGTATGCTCGCGCTCGAACTCGGCGATGGCGGCAACCACCTCGCGGATGTGCTGTTCTTCCAGCTCAGGGTAGATCGGCAGCGACAACACCGTTGTCGCCAGGCAGTTCGAGATCGGGAAGGCGTTGTCATCGCACTTCAGTGAGGCAAAACACTCCTGACGATGAAACGGCACGGGATAGTAGATCTCGCTACCAATGCCACGCTCCGCGAGGTACGCCCGGAGGGCATTGCGGTGAGCTGTGCGGATCGTAAACTGATTGAAGATGTGATGATCCGGCGATGTGCCGGCGCTAACAGCCTTCGGGAGCAGGATGGCGTTACCGGGGCCAAACGACGTGATGCCCGGAGCGCTGCTCAAACCGGCTTCGATGAAGAGCTTCGTGTACAGTTCGGCATTGCGGCGGCGTCCTTCGTGCCATGATGGCAGGTGCGGAAGCTTAACGCGCAGGACAGCCCCCTGCATCGCATCGAGGCGGAAGTTCCCGCCCATGATCCGATGGTAATAACGGGGCTCCATGCCGTGATTGCGGATTTGCTTCAGGCGCACGGCCATCTCGTCATCATTTGTCGTGACGAGTCCGCCATCGCCGAAAGCGCCAAGGTTTTTCGTCGGATAGAACGAGAAACACCCGATGTGGCCGATGCTGCCGACGCGACGTCCGTCGGATGTCTGCGTGCCGATTGCCTGGGCCGCATCTTCGATGATCGGGATGTTGAACTCGCTACTGATGGCCATGAAGGCATCCATGTTTGCGGCCTGACCAAACAGGTGCACCGGGATGATGGCCTTTGTGCGAGGTGTGATGGCCTTGCGTGTGAGTTCGGGATCGAGGTTGAAAGTGACGTTGTCCACGTCCACAAACACCGGCGTGGAATTCAGGCGTGCAACGCATCCGGCTGTTGCGAAGAACGAGAACGTTGGAACGATCACCTCATCGCCCGGGCCAACCCCAAGGGCCATCAGGGCCATGAGCAGGGCATCGGTCCCGCTGGAAACTCCGATTGCATGCTTCACGCCAAGGTAGGCCTCGAGCTCGCGCTCGAGAGCATCCACTTCCGGACCCAGAATGCAGGCCTGGGATTCGGCGACTCGGATCAGGGCAGCGTCGATCTCTTGCTTGAGCGCGCGGTACTGTATTTTGAGGTCCAGCAAGGGTACGGGCATTCAGTTCACTTTCGCGTCGGAAATGGAAACCACAAAATTAGCCAGAATGGACCGACGGTCGTGGCTTCGGACAATTGCCGCCGCAGCCGGTCTGACGACGGCCGCGTTGGCCACCAAGGAGTATCTGCAGCCGCAGAGTTCCAATGGCATTCGAACTGTGGATCTTGGACCTATCGATGAAGTGATCCGCGACGGAACTCGGCGGGTAGTGAACGTAGATGGCAGCGCGGCACTATTGAGCAGGAGTGGCACCATTGTGACGGCGCTTGATCTCACGTGTACGCATGCCGGCTGTCCCCTGGCTTTTGATGCGAAGGTTCAGCGCATCCGCTGTGCGTGTCACGGTGGAGCATTTGCCGTCACAGGTGAGCCCGTTGCCGGACCGCCTCGCACGCCCCTTGCCGAGTTGGAATGCCGCACGGAAGATGGACGGTTGTATATCCGAACACACCGGCGTGGCGAAGGATGATGGGAACCGTGAGGTCATCTCTGGAGAGAGCTCTGCCGATCCTCCTTGGGCTCAGCGCTGCTGTTCTTCTGGTCGTTGTGGCAACCGGTTTCCTGCTCTCGATGTGGTATGTGCCATCCTCCGAACCAGTGCGCACGATTGACGGAACGGCGCAGACGATTGTCACATCTGCGCGCTATTTGAGCAATGGACCGTTCACTGACACGATCACGGCATCCTCGATGAATCCACAGCTTGCTCCAGCTTTGGCCTCAGAGCCGGTAGTAAGCGCTGCCCAGAGTTCCATCCGAGTTGTGATTCATAACGCCCCCTACGGAAGCACCATCCGTCGTATCCATCACTGGATGTCGGACATACTGCTGGCATTGCTCACGGCGCTGATGTCCGTTCTGTGCGTGCTCCGGACCTACGAAACCGACCGCTCGTTATGGCTGAGAATTCTATCGATCACGTTGATCGCCGTGGCAGGGGGCTGGACAGGCCGCATACTCGTCGACGACGTGTACGCCGAGATCTCGCGCCGCATCATGGGTCACGAGCTGCAGACGGCTCCGCTGGGCAATGTCATTGCGGCTGTCCTCGGAATTCAGCCTGGTGCGCTGCATCTGGCCCGTACCTATTCTGTGCACGGATTCCTCCTCAGCGTGCTCGGCCTGCTGCTGATTACCCCGGACCTTCGGCAGGTTCTGCGTCAGGCCTCCCGACCGCCGTTGCTGTCCACCGCACTTCTGCTCGCAATCGCAGTCTCGTTCATCGCGCTACCCGAATGGGGAATGCGCGATGCGGTCAGGGGGCTTGCCGGCTGGGAACACGTCACTCCGTGGTGGGGAATTGTACCTTTTCGGACGTGGTCGCATTGGCTTGGGTCAGAGCTGGCGGGGTACGTGATGATTCCCACGGCCCTGGCTCTTGGGCTACTTCCATACTGGCATCGCAGGATCTCTCGACGGGGGGTCTCGATACTGCTGACGGCCATCGCCATCGCACTTGTTGTGGGGTTTCTGTTCGGCTATTGAGCGCCGATTTCGCAGTTTTGCAGTCTTGCATTGCAGAAAATTCCCCCAACAACTCACCAATCGAGGATGGCTATGCTGATCGGCGTACCAAAGGAAATCAAGACAAACGAAAAGCGCGTTGCGCTCACACCCGGTGGTGTTGATGCCCTGCGCTCTAACGGTCATGACGTGATCGTCGAAACCAATGCCGGCGTCGGCAGTGGTTTTTCGAATGACGCCTATATCGCCGCTGGCGCAACCATCATTGACACAGCAGCCGAGGTATATGCCAAGGCCGACATGATCATGAAGGTCAAGGAGCCGATTGCTCCTGAGTATAGTCTCATCCGCAAGGGCCAGACGCTCTTCACCTACTTCCACTTTGCCGCTTCACGCGAACTCACCGAGGCAATGGTCAACGCCGGTGCAACGTGTATCGCCTACGAGACTGTGCAGAAGGCCGATGGTTCGTTGCCGCTGCTGATCCCGATGTCGGAAGTTGCCGGACGTATGGCAACGCAGGAAGGCGCTAAGTATCTCGAGCATCCAATGGGTGGACGTGGTATCCTCCTCGGCGGTGTTCCGGGCACGCGTCCCGCAGAAGTTGTTGTTCTCGGTGGTGGCGTTGTAGGAACAAACGCTGCGAAGATGGCGGCCGGTCTCGGCGCCAGCGTGACGCTGTTCGATAACAACCTCTACCGTCTGCGCTACCTCAACGATGTGATGCCAGCCAATGTCATCACGCAGATGTCCACGAAGGCGAACATCCGCGAAGCCGTCAAGACGGCGGACCTTGTCGTTGGTGGTGTGCTGATCGTTGGAGCAAAGGCTCCGCACCTGATCACACGTGACATGCTATCGACGATGAAGCCGGGTTCGGTGATTGTTGACGTATCGGTCGATCAAGGGGGCTGCGTAGAAACCTGTAAGCCAACCACGCACGAGAACCCAACGTACGTTGTCGACGGTGTGGTGCATTACGGCGTGGCCAACATGCCGGGCGCTGTGCCGTACACCTCGACGATAGCACTCACCAATGCTACGCTTCCATACGCCATCCAGCTGGCAAATCACGGGTGGAAGGCTGCCTGCAAGGCCAGCAAGGAACTCGAGCTTGGCATCAACGTTGTTGATGGTAAGATCGTTTACGAAGCTGTCGCCGAAGCATTTGGCATGGAATACACGCCAATGGAGCAGTGCTGGTAAGCCCCTTATCAACCTATGCGACGCTTCTACGAAAGTGGCTCCCTCGGGAGCCATTTTCATTAGATTGCCGGAGTATGAAGATGATGCAACGTCCACAATTGCTCAGCCAACACATCGTTCTGATGATGATGTGTGTAGCCCTTCTCGCCGGTACGTCGGCTGTGCGGGCTCAGCAGGTGCCACGTCTTGGTTCGTGGGTTACGGTGGAGAAGACCGATGACGGACGATACGTTGGCATTCTGCTATCTGCCGATGAGATAGAAGTGCTCCTTGATTCCACTGCTATCGGTTCGGTCATGATTCCTCGCACGCTTGTTCGCTCGATCACTCCGGCCGCTGGCCAGGCAATCCAGCAGCGAGCGGCAGCGGCTCAGGCACTACCGTTTTCGTCGAGATACTTCATTACGACCAATGGCTTTCCGATCGGTGATGATGGGGCGTACATCCTCTTTACCACCTTTGGCCCGGACTTTCAGTTTGCGCCGACGGAGAACCTCTCAGTGGGGATTCTTACCACCTACATCGGTTCGCCGATACTCGGGTCGATCAAGGCAACCACCCGCATTACCGATAAGGTGAGTGCCGCAGCCGGAGCGCTCATTGGGTGGAATGGCTGGATTCCAGAGTTCATCTTCTTTGCACTGCCCTACGGGTCGGTCACCTTTGGCACACGTGCTTCGAACGTCACGCTTTCAACCGGGTATGGCTACGTCTCTTACGACGGCGATGGTGGCGGACGAGCATTGTTTTCCGTCGCCGGGCAGACGCATGCATGGTCCAAGGTCTCGCTGATGTTCGACTCGATCATTCTTTCTGCAGGATCAAACACAAGCATGCTGGTCTTCGGTATGCCGGGCATGCGCGTGTCAACAGGACGCAACTCCGCATTCCAGGTGGCGTTTCCGTTTGCGTATGCCGATGGAGAGCTGCGGATGGTGCCTATCCCCACAGTCGGATACTTTGTGAGGATGTGATGATGGAGCGCATGCACATTGTCGTCCTTGCACTGCTCGTTGTATCAGCTGCAGTTGTGTCAGCACAGCAGCAGCCGTGGATGGATACCCTCTCCATGCAGAGTATTGAACGCCATGACGGCACTGAACTACGCGGACGTGTTGTGGCGATGGATGCGCGTGAGCTCACAATCGTCCTGGCCGATGGTACGCGCCTCGTGCTACCGAAGCACCTTGTCCGGTCGATGATTCCCCTTGAGGGCTCTCAGCCTCAAATACCCGGCGCAGCTGTTCAGACCGCAACCTACGTGCTGACCTCAAGCGCGCTGCCGATGCCCAAAGGCACATCGACTCTGCAGTTCAACATCGCGGGTGTAGCCCTGGAGGCCTTTCCAACTGAACGACTTAGCGTGGGGGTGCTTTCCTCTTGGTTCAGCGCTCCGATCATCGCCACGGCCATGGTCCGCATGCCCCTTGCCGACAATGTTTGGCTTGGAGCAGGGGGCTTAGTGGGCTGGGGCGGAAGTATTGCCGACGGAAACTTCTTCGCGGCCCCAACGCTGACACTGTCGATGAAGGCTGGCTCCACAAACTTTTCTCTGACAGGGGGCTATGGGTTCACCTCGCTGAAGGTTGAGACCTACGATAGTCCCGATTACGCTGCTGCTCAAGGCACGTCGCAGCTGGCCTCTCCGCGTTCGTATGCAGCGCTCGGCGTTTCATTGAAGCTTGCCCGAAAGGTTCGTCTTATAGTTGATGCGTTCATAATCTCCGGCTCTGGAACATTAACGCTTCCAGATGGCAAATGGAGGCGTATCGACGACTATTACAACTACTACGATCCGTCGCAGGCGTTCACCCGGACCTACGAGACCTACAGCAACATCTTCATCATCCCCGCCATCCGCTGGGACTATTCGGAGGGTGCATACTGGCAGTTCAGCTTCGCCGGCTATAAGGGCAACCTGCTAAACCTCGAAGACAATTCGAACTGGTCGCCCCTTCCCATCCCAATCGTTCAGTGGGTGATAGCGTTGTAGGGGCAGCTACGCTGCGATGTGTGCTTCGCACGATGGGTGCCTGCGGCACGATGTGCAGCTACGCTGCTATGTGACGGCTTCGCCGTGTCAACCTGAAACCTGAAACCCGAAAACTGCACGACAATAGTTAAGCAACATAGGTTTCTTATCCTTGCGGTCTAGCAATGCATGCCGCTATGTTGCGCCCCGTTCATCACCACTTCACTATCTCGTCGGAGAACAGCGATGCGAACAGGGTACATCTTCCTCATCATCACACTTGTTATTGCTTCGGCTACAACTGAGCTTCGTGCGCAGGGGTGTGTGGCTGTACGTGGCGGCACGATGTGCGGCACGAACACCGGCAATACCTTCAACCTCAGAGAGGGTGAGTTCAATGTCGTAACCGGTGCGCGGTTTTTTCGCTCTTTCCGTCACTACCGCGGTGATCACGAAGAATCATTCCGTGTTGAGCAGGGGACTGAAGTAATCAACAATGCCGGGTCGATCGATCTGGCGTTGAGCTATGGTGTGACTGACAGGCTCTTCGTAAATGCGGTGGTGCCTCTCAATTACAACGACCGAACGTCGCTCTACGAGCATGGCGGCAACCCGAGGTTCGACAGCACGGGCGCTCTTATCGGAACATGGGCTGGAAACCGGCGAATGACCTCGTCGGCAGGACTGGGGGATGTGAGACTCTCTGTGGGCTATTGGATCTTTGATCCTGCAACATCCGAATCAAACTACTCCGTCGCTCTCGGTGCTAAGCTCCCAACGGGGAAGTATGACGTGGTGGATGATTTCTACAATCAGGGAACGCAACGCGATCAGACAATTGCTGGTGTTGTTGATCAGTCCATTCAGCTCGGTGACGGAGGATTCGGAGTTACGCTCGATGCTCAGGGAATCACTACGCTTGGTACAGATTTTGTGTTGATGAGCAACTTATTCTACATGGCCAATGTAACGAACACCAATGGGATTAGGCTCCGCACTGCAAGCCCGGCCGGCACTCCAGATAGCTCGGAGTATTCGAGTGCCGATCAGTTCGGTGTGCGTTTAGGAGTGATGTACGGCATGTTTAACGGGTGGACCGCATACCTTGGGGCTCGTGCTGAAGGTGTTCCATCATCTGATCTCGTCGGCGGCAGCGCGGGATTCCGTCGGCCCGGCTATGCTGTAAGTATAGAACCAGGGATCGGCTATTCGACCTCGACTCTTTCAGTATTTTTCAGCGCGCCAATAGCGGCCTATCGCAATCGTACGCAAAGCTACATTGATAAGCTTCGCACCCAGATTCGTGGTGTAGAGGTGATCGGTGATGCCGCATTCGCTGATATCCTATTCAACCTCAGCTTCAGTTACCGGTTCGGCGGCAGCCATAGTATGTAGGGCAGCTGCGCTGCGATGAGTGCTTCGCACGATGGGCAGCTTCGCTGCGATGGGCAGCTTCGCTGCGATGGGCGACTTCGTCGCGCTGTGTGCCTGCGGCAGGAGGTGCGGCTACGCCGCGATTTGTCACGTTTTGAGTAGATATTGACACGATGAACCAAAACGGAGGTTCATTATGTCTCTTGATTCGCTGCACGTTTATGTGCAATCACAAGAACTCTCGGATCGCGTGGCACAAATTGTCAAGCAGTGGAATGTTTTTGATCAACGAACGTTGGGATCTCAACTTGTTCGTGCGGCCGACTCGGTTTCAAACAACATTGCCGAGGGCTACGGACGATCCGCAATGGGTGAGAAACTGCAGTTTTGTTTGTATTCGCTCGGCTCTGCTCTTGAGACGCGAAACTGTCTCAAGAGAGCTCAATCCCGTGGCTTGATGCAGCCGGAGCAGTCCAGGGATCTTGCCAATCTTTGCTATTCAATCTATCGCTCTGCACTTAAGCTTGCTTATGTTCAGTTGAGCAGAGATTCATCGTACAACGGCCCACTTCGAGCTCTTGTTATGGAACGCTGGGAACGTTTGAGCAAACGCAAGCCGTAATCAGGTTTCGGGTGTCAGGTTTCGGGTGTGGGGTTCATCATCCGTGCAGCGAAGCTGCACCTCGTGCGAAGCACCCTTCGTGCCGCAGGCACCCTTCGTGCGAAGCACCCCTCGTGCCGCAGGCACCCTTCGTGCGAAGCACCCCTCGCAGCGCAGCTGCAGGTATTACGCCTGCTTCCTCACGCCCACAACATTGTATCGGTTCGTCACAAACTGCCAATCGGCAAAGGTGGCATTGCCGGCAGGAGTGCAGCCGGTGCCGTGGAAGTCGCTGAATGCGGCAGATTGATTAACCCAAACGAAGCTGTTAAAGTTGAAGGCCACAGGTGCGCCGGCGCTGACAATTGCGTCTTCGGCTACCTGCATGCGATCGGCATTCGTTGTGTAGACAAGGCTGCTCAATGCGCCGTGCTGGTGGACGCTGCTGACGACCTCGTTGAGAGAGTCCTCGAAGGAGTCTGTGACGACCATAAACGAGATCGGACCGAACCATTCCTTGGTGTAGACATCAGCCTGCGTTGTGTCGGTCTTCAGCACAAGGGGAGACATTGACCGCGAACCGTCAAATCCCGGTTGGGCAATGGCCTCGCTTTTGCGAACAATCTCAAAACCGAGCGCGGTAGCTTCTGCGACGCGGGTGGCAGTGATCGGATTCTGAACAGCGCCAAGGGTACCAGGGCCTGCCTTTTCATTGAAGACTAAAGCATCGATCTTCTCGCGGAGCTTGGTGGCAACCGCATCGACAGGGACGTGCTCGCCCCCTACTAGCATTCCATCGTTGGCGATGAAGACATTCTGTGGGGCTGTACACATCTGACCCGAGTACAGCGTAAGCGAAAAGGCGAGGTTGTCCATTGCCTTGTCGAGGTCATCTGTTGAGTCGAGAATCACGCAGTTGACGCCGGCCTTTTCGGTAAAGACCACCTTGCGGTGTTCGGCAGCAACGCTTTCGACGACAGCGCCAAAGGCCGGACCGCCGGTGTAATCGATAATGCCGATCGATGGATGCTTCACGAGGTCGAGTGCAAGGGGCTCAGCAGCCGTATCAACGGCCATCTGGATAATGTTCGGGTCCATTCCGAGCTCAGCAAGAACATCGCGCAGTGCAGCGATGACGATGGCGATTGGATAGACCGCACCGGAATGGGGCTTCACGATAACGCTATTCCCCGTGACGAGTCCGGCAAACATTCCGGGCACGGTATTCCATACAGGAAACGTTGAGCAGCCGATAACAAGATTGATGCCGCGCGGGACGATGCGATAGGACTTTTCAATGCTGACGCTGATCTTCCCCATTGGTTTGGTCCACATCACACCCGGTGTGAAGGCGGATTGCGCCGCAAGTCCAAGCGCTGTGGCTTCGAGTGCACGATCGAAGGCATGGGGACCCGACGCCTGAAAGGCCATGACGAATCCCTGTCCCGTGGTATGCTGCGTTGCATAGCCGATCTCGAAAAACGACTTTGCTCCACGCTCAAGTGCCTCAACCAGGATCGATGCCCTGTCCGATGGGGCAAGCGACTGCCATGCTGTCTGCGCAGAACTGGCACGCGAGACGAGGGCCTCGACATCAAAGGCCGGATAGGAGATACCGAGAGAAAACCCATAGGGAGAGACCTCCTCGCCAATCCATGAATCAGAATCGCCAAGGCGATCGAACCGGCTATTCAGCTGCGATTGAAAGCGCGCTAGTGCCTCATCATTTGCTGTCTCACCGTAGATCTTGCCACTCGGTGCCTCTGGCCAATGCGCATGAAACGTCCGTTCAGCATTGGCTTTGATGGCAGATTCAAGTGTTCCCTCGTGGGCAGTGCGAAGATCGGCAAGTGTCATTATGGGGCTCCGTTAAACGTGGGACACAAAACTACGATGCTTGGTGCTTCGCACAGGTGTGAGGTGCGGGGTTTGAGGTGTGAGGTTTGGGATTCCACCTCGTGCCGGAGGCACCCCTCGCAGCGGAGCTGCCCATCGCAGCGAAGCTGCCTTAAAGGGCTGCTTCGATATCAGCCATCAGGTCCTCGACATCTTCGATGCCGCAGGAGAGGCGAATCAGGCCATCGGTGACGCCGAGGCGTTCACGTTGTTCCTTCGGGATGGAGCCATGCGTCATGCTCACAGGGTGGCAGACCAAAGATTCGACACCGCCGAGAGACTCGGCAAGAGTGAAAAGCTTAAGCTTGTTCGTTACTTCGATGGCGCGTTCGCGCGAGCCAAGTTCGATCGAGATCATACCGCCGAAGACCGACATCTGACGTTTCGCCAGTTCGTGCTGTGGGTGCGTTGCCAGGCCAGGGTAGTGCGTGGCGTGGATCGATGGATGCGAGGCGCAGAATTCGGCAATGCGCTGTGCGTTGGAGCTGTGGCGGTCCATGCGAACGGCAAGGGTCTTTGACGACCGCAGCAGAAGCCAGCAGTCGAAGGGGCCCGGTACGGCGCCGGCGGCGTTTTGAATGAAGCCGAGCTGCTCGGCAATTGACTCGTCGTTGGTCGTTACAATGCCGCTGACAAGGTCGCTATGCCCACCGAGATACTTTGTCGCTGAGTGAACAACGATCGAAGCACCCAATTCCAGCGGACGCTGGGCGTATGGCGTCGCGAAGGTATTGTCGACCACCATGTGGCAGCCTGCCTGGCTGGCAATGACGGAGATCGCCGCAATATCCGTGATCGTCATCATCGGATTTGTTGGCGTTTCCGTGTAGATCATCTTCGTGTTCGGACGAATCGCATTGGCCACGTTCATGGGATCGCGCATATCCACGTATGAAAAGTCTAGGCCAAATCGACGAAGTATCTTCTCGGCAAGTCGGAACGTGCCACCGTACATGTCTTCGGCCATGACCACATGATCGCCGGACGACATCAGACGCATCACGGCGTCGATCGCAGCCAGGCCGCTTCCAAAGGCGAAAGCGTCAACGCCCCCTTCCATCGCTGCCAGATTGTCTTCCCAGGCAAAGCGCGTCGGGTTCTGCGTCCGTGCGTACTCGAATCCGGTATGCCGGCCAATCTCATGCTGGGCGTACGTTGACGTCTGGAACAGTGGCACGGTAACAGCGCCTGTTTTTTCTTCGGGCTCCTGGCCAATATGGATGGCCTTGGTGGCAAACTTCATGGCATCTCCTTCAAACGAAACGAGCCACCAGAGGCGGCTCGTGAATAATCATGAGGGTGTTGGTTGTTACCGGCTAAAGAAGAACTTCTCAGCCTTCCGGAAGTTGTTGCCCTGCATCACACACATATAGACGCCTTCTGGCAGGTCAGACACAGACTGGACATGATCATGGATGCCCCGAGGTGATGAACCCTTGTACACGTCCATTACGCGCTTACCAAGCATGTTGAAGATGGCGATGTCGACAAGGGGCTCGTCACTCGCCATTTCGATCCTGGCGGTAAATACTTCGGCTGCAACCCGTGTTGAAATGATACGTGGAGCTCCAATACTGGTGTCCCGGCCCGTTGCCGTCTTACCCTGTGCTCGCACTTCGCCACCGCTATTGCGAGCCGTCAGCGTTCTGAGAGCACTGCTTACAGCACGGTTCACAGGGGAGTAACTACTGCCGGATGACGGCTTCGTCAAAACTCGAGGCGACGTTCCACGCTTGTCGTTTTCTGCCTGTGCAGGCAATGACAGCACACCCAACGCTAACACCGTTAGCAGTGTCTGCAAAACAGGGGCCATATGTGAACGACGTTGTTTCATTCGCTGTGCAAGATAACGAACCTCACCCCAACAACCAATAATCATGCCAGAGGTTGCCGTAGAGCTCTGTACGACCAATCTTGAGGCTGCTACAAAAAGAAAACGGCGACCCCGTGGGGTCGCCGTTGAACATTTCAGAAGGTGCTATTCTCTTAATCAGCAATCATCAGACGCTGCGTTTGGTCGAATTCCACTGTGCGCATACGGACGAAGTACGCGCCAGCAGCCAGACCTTGAGTATCGAAGCTCAGGTCATACTCACCGACATTCAGCTTGGAGCTGACGAGTGTGCGAACCACCGCCCCTTGAGCATTGATCAGCTCGATGGTCGTTGGGGCACTGATACCAACACCGAATGTGAGCTTGGCAACGCCCGAGCTGACAGGGTTTGGTGACACAGGGGAGATCATCGAACGGGCCGAGGAGACCTCAACAACACGACGCGAGATAGCGCAGTTGAAGATACTCGTCGAATCGCCAGTCGTGGATGGCACGAGACATGGACGTCCGAGATTGATCTGCAGATCCTGCTTTGCCGAGAGTTTGTCTGTCAGGAGAAGCGACGTGCCAAACGAGAAGATCGGACCGTTTGTGGCTATGCGATTCTGGCCTGTGCAATTGAACGACAGCTTGGAAACAGACGGCGAAACAACGGACACCGCTGGATTACTGATGAGCCATCCCGGAGCAGCTGCCAGCGTCTGCACAGTGCCAGCTTCAAAGCTGATGGTTGCCGGATCATAGAGCACTTCGGCGGTGAACGTCAGCAGATTGGCGCTTGCCCAGTTGTTCGATGTACCGCTGACTATGAAATTGACACGAGTGCCAGGGTTGCGAGCCTCGCTTCCGGCGAGGTCGTTGGTGAGGTTCATCGTGATCGGGACAACGAATCCAACACCCGTCATCTTGGCCACGACCGTCTTGAACGAATTGGCTTCGCCCTGAGCATAACCGTCGATCTCGAACTGCGCAGAGTAGCCGTTGTCAGCCCAAGGAGCTGCAATCGGCAGCGTCGGTGTGAACTGCACGCGAACCGTGAACGTCTGGCCAGCCGTAAGGATGAGTGGG
Source organism: Kapaibacterium sp. (SeqCode) (assembly GCA_046092945.1). GTDB lineage: Bacteria > Bacteroidota > Ignavibacteria > Kapaibacteriales > Kapaibacteriaceae > UBA10438. The sequence goes on along the minus strand of JBJTEQ010000080.1, from coordinate 7,788 downwards.
AATGCCACTGGCTGACTGTTCGCATCAAGAACCTGGAGGACCTTGAAAGCAGCTGCATCCGGGCCTGCCGCACGCAGTGCCTTGATCTCAAGGGGCTTCAGCGAACCGCTTGGGTTGTTGATCTTGAACTCCTTGATCGGCTGATCGCAGTTGGCAAGGTTGCGGCCAAAGTCGAGGTCTTCGGTCGTGATGTCCGGTGAAGAGCAGGAAGCAACCGAAATGCGCTGAGTGTGAGGGCCGACAGCTACGAGTTCCTGATCGTCTTTTCCGGTTCCCGGTGTTGCGTCATGAACAACTTCAATGTCGGCAGTTGTTGCAGTGCCGACGCCGAACGGACGCGTGTAAGCAACCGTTATCGGGTACGTTCCGCCGTTTTCTCGGACCGTTACAGGGAAGGTTGGAGCCGTGATGAGTGCGTACCCTGCTGGCGCGCCGGCCGCAAGGGTGATGTTCTTGATCGTCAGCGGCATTGTGCCGCCGTTGGTTAGTGTGATATCACGACGAACTTCATCGCCCTCTGGAGTCTCGGCACACGTAAGAGTGATCGGCTGCGAGTTGATCTTCGGGATGATGCCTTCGCCGATAAGACGAGCTGTGCGGGCGTCCTGCGTGGTGGACCAGACAGGCTTGATCTCGACGTTGTAGATCTGTTCGGCATCGGGACGGAAGAAGACCTCAACGTCAGCTGAGTCGCCCTTCAATGCTACCGTGGCAACCGATGCTCCGGCCTTGTCGATGATGTTGCCAATCTTGAAGACGAAGTTGTTGTCGTTCGATCCAGCTGGATAGTACTTGCCACCTGTCGCAAAGTTGACATCATTGAGGGTGATCTCTTGGTTACCCGTGTTGTAAACCTTCACCTTCCATGGGTGACGTGTTCCAACGCGACGCTTGAGCCAGTCGTAGCCCGTGATGCCAGGGCCCGGTGTCTGCGTATTGCCGGTCCACTTGGAGACAGAGTCTGGACCGTCGCCATTGCTACTGAACGTAACGTCCTTTGTTTCATCGATAACCTGGTCACTGACAAAACATACGTCCTTGAGTTCTACAATGCCCTTCGGTGGGATGATGATCGGCAGGGCAGGAGTGAATCCAGCAGAAAGAGAGAAGGCCGAAGGAGTATACCCAGTGATGGTGGTGATGACAAGAGTGTCGGATCCCGGATTTTCGATCAACAGGCCGGCACAGTACTTCTCGTTCAGACCCCTTGTGCCGGCATCAAAGTCGCGGACCTTGATGCGTGGGATTGCGGCTACACCAGTAAGGCCGTGCTTGAACTGTCCGCATCCGGTTGTGACAAGGAGCGTGTCCTTGTCCCAGTCCTTTAGGATGTCCGTTGTCTCGCGCGTTCCCAGGTACTGGATGTCAAATGTGTAGGTGCCACGAGCCGGAATTGCGACTTCCTTGCCATCAGGTATTGCTCCTGACACCAACTTGAAGTACGTGCCCAGCTTTATCTTTGAACTTGTGAGCTTGACCTCGGCGTCCTGGTTGTTCGTTACCGTGAGCGTGAGCGTTTTGTTCGATCCTAGCCGAAGCTTACCAAAGTCGAGCGGGTTGGGTGTGAACGCAATCTTATCGGCAAAGTAGGTGCAGGTGTCAATTGTAATGTTACCTGCGAAGTCCGCTACGAAGTAGATGGCTCGCGCATCTTTGCCCTTATCAATGACCTGCCACTCATACTTGAATCGCTTATACGGAACCGCCTGCGGGAAGACCTGGTCGGTGATGAGTACCAGGCGGTAGTTGTAGCTTCCTCGTCCCTCAACAGTATCGATCTGGGCGATTCCCGTTTCCACCTGGTCTGTGTCGATCGGTGGTGTCTTCGGTGGGTCTGGTATGTTGCGAAGTTCGGTTGCCTCAAAGGTGTAGTCGCCGCAGAGGGAGTCTCCCTTGATGACAGGGGGCATGGTATCGACCGACGTCGTAGGACGGAAGCCCGCAGCAGCTGGCCAACCGTACGCATCCACGGCACCGAAGCCATAGATGTACCCGCCGAAGCTCACAAGGCCATTACTCCTGATCCTGTGCGCCCGTGCATCCGTGCCGAACTCGATACCGGCGTGGTACATGCCGTTTGGCATACGCGCAAACAGTAGCGATGGCTTCGATGCTTTGCCGTTATTCCAGACTGGTTGGTCGTCGATGACAAGCGACTTCAAGTTTTCGATGAGGTTGGGATCCGACGTATCGGTCTTGATGACGAGGTTGAGGTAGTGCTTCGAAAACTGACTCATCGTCGGTGATTGGAAGATTGTACTTGTTATGTACTGCTCTTCCGGCGTGACGCAGAACATAAATGGGTCCAGGATCTGGTCGCCGTCCCACGAGGACGAACACGAGTACTGCATGAGGAAGACCGGCTTGTTGGCCTCCCATACCGAGAATCCCTCAACCAGGGCCGTTGGTTGCGTAGCGTTCACTTCGTCCTGATAGTCTCCCGCGTTGATAAGAAGTCCTCCGCGGCGGCCAAGTAGTTGGCCAGTGGTCTTGTCGTAGAAGTTGCAGGACCACTTCGTTTGCGGTTCCTTACAGACGATCCGAAAAGCGTCTCCACGACCGGCAAGAAGGCGTGCTCGCTGCAACTCCAATGTGGAGTAACGCTTACCCCAAGTATTTACCGGAGGGAGCATTTCGCAGAGGTGGTTGCGACCATTTCCATTAACGAGCAGATTTGGGATCGTCGTGCGCATGTGAAAACCAATCACGCCAACTGGCTTGTCGGCATTGATCAGGGTGCCCGTCAGATCGAACTCACCGCGAGTGGTGCCATCACCGTGCACCATGTATACCTCACCTTCGTCAAGGGTCACGGTGATCTGCTCCTTGAGCTTGCGACCGTTCGATGTTTGCGCAGCCCCTTGTCCACGGAGCAGGATCTGTAGAGTGGTTGGCTCCTTCGCAATGACGATAAAGCCACCCGGCCATGGTCGTATTTCCTTGAAGTCGGAGTAGGCGCAAGGAATGTATTCTGTACCCCAGCCGTTGACCGGGATAGCCATATAGCCGTCGGTTGTCAACTGCTTCGAGTTGATCACGTAGACCGAGATCGGCTTATCGGACCTCAGGCGCAGCGCCTTCCGCACGGGGATTTCCGCGTCGCGATTCTCCATCGACCAGTTCAGCACAGGTTTGCCGCTCTTGGCGTTGTCCGCCAGCGTCAGGATCTCATACGGCTTGATCTTGAACCGCGTCGACTTATCACCAGCGTAGTCGAATAGCTCCACGTTGGCGTCAAAAGCCGATGCGACGTAGATCTCTAAACCAACCGGAGGATACGCGCCAACTTCATTCGGCGGGATCGTCAAAAAGAACTCCGTGCCTTGGCTGCCCGTGTTGAGGATGTTCTCAACACCCGGCTTTTTGCGCTGAGCAACGGCCGACGTCGAAGCGCCAATGGCAATGGCGGTGACAAAAAGAATCAGATAAGCGAAACGCTTAAGCATGAAGCCTCCAAACGAAAAAATGTCGTCGTTAGAGTGGACGATCAAACGCAGACAGCGCTCAATAGAAGCATTAGGTATCACTAATGCCCCCTGAACGACGTCTACTTCACGCCCAATAACCCGATAATACACAAAAAGTTGCTACTCGGGTTCCCCGCAAAACGAGCAATTTTCCACCCAGGGCTATGGGTGCATCAATACTGCTGTGTCTGAAAATGTCATTCGTCAGGGGGCGATCTGGAACTTCACATGGCACCGAGAATTGATGCCGGCGAACACAGCGACGTAAGCACCGGGCTGAAGGGGGCTCGTCGTTACCGTTAATGGGCCTTCCTCTCCGAGATATTTCTCACATACCACCCCGCCGCGCAGGTCATACACGGTGAGTTGGCCGGCTGATTGGTCGGGCTGCAGATTTAGCGTGGCAGCGCGCCCCAAAGTCGAAATGGACAGATTGTCACAAACGACGCCTGGCTCTCCCGTTTGCACGGAGCTTGGCAAGGTGCTGCCCGTCCACGTGGAAACCGAATCGGGACCGTCTGCATTACTGCTGAAGGTGACCTCACGTTTGGCTTCCTCAAGGATGACGCTGCGGAAGCAGACGGGCCGCAGCTCAACGGAATCCTTCGGGAGAACAATGATCGGCAGACGCGGGGTGTAGCCCGTGGGTAGCGAAAACGGTGAGTTCTCGTAGCCGGTAATGGAGGTTATCCGCAGGGTGTCAGACCCGGGGTTTTCGATACGCAGACCGCTGCAGAATTTTTGGGTTGTATCGCGCGTTCCCGCCGAGAAGTCGGCGACCTTGATGCGCGGAATAGCCGCCACACCGGTGAGGTCGTACCTGAGCTGACCGCAGGCCGTTGTTATGGTGAGGGTATCTCTGTCCCAGTCCTTCTGGGTGTCCGTTGTTTCGCGAGTTCCGAGATACTGAATGTCAAACGTGGTGGAGCCCCCTTCCGGAATTGTAAGGGGCTTGCCATCGGCGATCGTCCCCGATGTCAGCTTGAAGAGTGCACCGGCTTTGATCTTCGCACTGGTGAGAATGATGTCGGCACTTTGGTTGTTCTTCAAGGTTAGGGTGGTTGTTTTGTTCGATCCCAATCGCAGCTTTCCAAAATTGAGGGCATTGGGTGTTGCGACAACCTTGTCGGCCACATAGATGCAGGAGTCAATAGCGGCATTGCTGTTAAAGTCTGCGACGTAATAAACCACTCGCGCATCCTTGCTCTTATCGATCACCTGCCACTCGTATCTAAAGCGTTTGTACGAGGGGGATTGTGGGACGACTTGGCCAGTAATGAGGGCCAGACGGTAGTTGAAACTGCCCCTGCCGGCTACAGAGTCGATCTTGGCAATACCTGATTCTACCTGGTCGGCATCGTTCGGCTGTGCCTTCGGAGGATCCGGGATGTTGCGCAGTTCGGTTGCCTCGAGAGCATAGTCACCGCACACCGGCTTGCCTTTGACAATAACCGGCGGCAGAGTATCGGCAGGATAGGTCCTTCGCAGTGCCGACGATATCGGCCATCCATAGGCATCCACAGCGCCGAACCCATAGATATATCCGCTGAAGCTCACAAGGCCGTTAGACGTTACTCGGTGTGCAAACGCTTCAGTCCCAAATTCGAGTCCAGCAAAGTACATGCCGTTTGGCATGCGGGAAAAGAGGAGCGACGGCTTCGTGGATTTACCATTACTCCAGACGGGCTGGCCGTCAACCTGCAGTGACTTGAGATTCTCGATGATGTTCGGATCTGATGTGTCGGTCTTGATGACCAGGTTGAGGTAGTGCTTGGTGAACTGAGACATCGTGGGCGTTTGAAAAAACGCCTCGGTAACATATTGCTCTGACGGGTTTACGCACATCATGAAGGGGTCGAGTTTCTGATCTCCGTCCCACGACGAGGAGCACGAGTACTGCATGAGAAAGATCGGCTTGTCAGCTTCCCACACGGAGAACCCCTCCACGCTCGGAACAGGTTGCGCCGACTGCACTTCATCTACAAAGCCCCCTGCGGTTGAGATTGTTCCACCACGCTGACCAAGCAGTTTACCAGAGGTTTTCTCGTAATACTTGCACGTCCACTTGGTGTTTGACTCTTTTGCAACCACGCGAAACACATCCCCGCGTCCGTCTAAGAGCCGCGAGCGTTGAAGCTCGGTTGTGGCATAGCGCTTGCCCCACGTGTTCGTAGGGGGGAGCATCTCGGAAAGGTGATTGCGGCCGTTGCCGTTGATTAGCAGGTTGGGGATCGTCGTCCGCATGTGAAAACCGATTACGCCAACCGGCTTGTCGGCTTTGATCAAGGTTCCGGTCAGATCGAACTCTCCGCGAGTTGTACCATCTCCATGCACCATATAAACGTCACCTTCATCGAGAGTGACGTTGATAGTGTCGCCAATCTTACCGCCTTTCGACGTGAAGGCACTGGTCTTTCCAGATCCGCGAAGCAGTAGAGTGAGTTTAGTCGGCTCTTTGGCGATGACGACGAACCCGCCAGCCCATGGCCTGCTTTCTTTGAAGTCAGAGTAGGAGCAGGCCAGGTATTCTTGTCCCCAGCCACTGACCGGGATGGCCATGTAGCCGTCAGTCGTTAACTGCTTGGAGTTGATTACGTAAACGGAGATCGGTTTGTCCGACCTAATCCGCAATGCCTGGCGGCTTGGCTTCTCTGCATCACGAATCTCCATTGCCCAGTTAAGCACCTGCTTGCCATTTTTTGCGTTGTCGGACAATGTGAGGATCTGGTACGGTTTGATCTGGAATCGAGTTGACTTATCGCCGGCATAGTCGAACAGTTCAACGTTCGCGTCAAAGGCCGACGCCACATAGATCTCGAGGCCAACAACCGGATACGCACCGATTTCATTTGGTGGGATGGCCAGAAAGAACTCTGTGGCCTGGCTGCCGGTGTTCAGAACCTGCTCGACCGACGGTTCTTTCCGCTGGCTGAGTGCAGAGGGCGATACCCCGATTGCGAGTCCGACAATGAGAATCACAACGACGGCGAGACGATGATGCATAAGTGATCCAGCGAATAGTTCGGTCCGAATATGTTTCTCTACTGCGGAAACGTTTATCAAACATCGGACCACACCAGCCCCTTACCAAAGGAGAATTATGAGTTAGGGGGCAGGAATGGCCCCAAAAGGCACGTCCGGCGATGTTTTGGGGAATTCCGTAGTTTCGGGGCCATTTTATTCCTCTACTCCTGACCCCTCATGACACAGGAAACCAAGGCCTCTCTGGACTTCAATACCACGACATTCACCAATGAACGTCGTGCGCCAGAGGATTTTGCTCCAATAGCGAATGAGATTCGCCGGGACATCGTCCGCATGCTTGTGCGTGCTGGCTCGGGACACAGCGGTGGACCGCTGGGCTCGGCCGACATCTTTGCGATGCTCTACTTCGGTGGATACATGCGGTATAACCCTGCCGCGATGGACGATACGACGCATGACCGGTTCGTGCTTTCGGCCGGCCACATGGCGCCGGTGATGTACGCAGCGCTGGCCAATGCGGGATGCTATCCAAAGCAGGAGCAAGAAACCCTCCGCAAGTACAACACCCGTCTGCAGGGTCACCCCGGACGCGATATGCACCTGCCGGGCGTGGAAACCTCCTCGGGCTCGCTCGGCCAAGGCATCTCTATCGCCGTTGGCATGGCCATGAGCGACAAGCTGGTGGACAAGAATGATCGCCGCGTGTTCTCCCTCACGGGAGACGGAGAACTGCAGGAAGGCTCTGTGTGGGAAGCCGCCATGGCCGCTTCGCATTTTGGCCTTGACAATTTCTGCTGGCTCATCGATAACAACGACTGTCAGATCGACGGTCGGGTACCTGACGTGATGAACGTCTATCCGATCGACGCCAAGTGCGAGTCCTTCGGATTCGATACCATCGTTGTTGATGGTCACGACTTTGCTGATCTGATGCGCGGCTTCGATCGATTCCTTGAGAACCAGCGCAACAAGACCGGCAAGCCCACGGCGATCATCGCCAAGACCTACATGGGTCACGGCGTTTCATTCATGAACGACAAATTCGAATGGCACGGCAAGCCCCCTACAAAGGATCAGGCTGTTGCGGCTCTGGAAGAAATGTCGACGATGCCGTGAGTAGTAGTGACAAGTGACAAGTGACCAGTGACGAGTGCGCCTATCGCAGGTTAGCATTCTTGCAATGACCTATGTCATTTGTCATTTGTCATTTGTCATTGGTCATTTGTCATTTGTCATTGGTCATTTGTCATTCGTCATTCGTCATTTGTCATCGGTCATCTGAAACCCTGGATGCCTGCTTTCGCAGGAATGACGCACGGTGGGCGAGACTGCGTCT
>JBJTEQ010000079.1:0-6583 GCA_046092945.1 Kapaibacterium sp. (SeqCode) | reverse complement strand
GAATCGATCGCCGGCACCTCCGTGATTAGTTCGCTTGGCTCGACTGTGGAGCTCCGACGCGACGCGTCCACGAGCGTGCGTCAAATCCTGGAACAGGCGAACGCGCTGGCGGAGATCATCGAATTCGCCGTCATCCAGCCGTCTCTCCATGAGATCTTCGTGCGCACCGTGACGGGCTCATCCGACAGGGCTGCGGCATGAGGCGAAAGGTTGCCGCATCGATCGCGGCCATCCTGCTTGTTGTCGTGACCGCACTGCTGGCAGCGCTCAGTCAGCCCCTTGCCATTCAAATGTCGGTGCTGATCCCGCGGTCTTCACCGGGTGCCTCCTCGGTTATCGACAGTATCCGTTCAAGCGCTGGGAATCGTCATGCATGGGTGACGTCGACGCTTATCTCGTTGGGCCTGAAGTTCACATCTCGGAAGGTCCTGCCTGGCTGGTATCGCATCGACCGCAGTGCCTCCGCCCTGGACATCGCCAAGATGATCGTGTTCGGCAGGCGTGAGCCCCTTGTGAAGGTGACCATCCCGGAGGGCTTTACTATCGACCGCATCGCCCGGCGACTCTCGACGAGGGCCGGCATCGATTCAACGGAATTCGTTTCATGGTGTCAGGCCGACACTGTGCTGCGTCGCTTCGGCGTCCAAGCCCCCAGCATGGAGGGCTTTCTGATGCCTGATACCTACTTCATGATTCGTGGCGATAACGCTGACTATGTGGGAGAGATGATGGCCGCCCAGGCAGATCGTGTTTGGTCGGGTTTGCCGGGGATTGACTCGTCAGCCGACTGGAATAGCCGCCTGCGGCTGGCCACACTCGCATCGATCGTTCAGCTGGAGGCCGCTGTGGATGACGAAATGCCAACCATCGCCGGCGTGTACACGAACCGACTTCGGATCGGGATGCTCCTGCAGGCCGATCCAACGGTGCAGTATCTTACGGGACGTGACCGCATCACCGGCAGCGAGCTTCGTGATGCATCGAACCGCTACAACACGTACATCTACAAGGGGCTCCCACCCGGACCCATCGGCAACCCCGGACGTAGGGCCCTCGAGGCGGCATGCAAGCCGGAGTCACATGAGTGGATCTTCTTTGTTGCTCGGGGCGACACTTCTCGACGGCACCGCTTTGCCCGCACGCTGGCAGAGCATAATGCGAATGTGAGGCTTTATCGTGCCGCCCGACGCGAGTCATCGTCGAACTAGTCTGAGCTGACGACTGCGCTTTCCTTGCCCCGTTCATCAGTGGCCTGCACGCGGAACGTAAACGGCTTGGAAGCATCTCTTCTGCTGATCTCAAACACCTCGACCCAGGCTACGGCCGGACGTGCATTATCTGCCTGACGCAGATAGCCGGGAAGCTTCCGTGGTGAACTTGCATTGCCATCGATAACGCGAAGCTGAGGCCTGTTCTCGCCCCGTTCATGGGAGAAGAACTGCACCACAACCATGCGCTTATTCGGATCGGCATCGCGGCGGACCTCCCTGATCACCGGACCTGGGAAGGGTCGCACCAGAAGGGGCTGAGCACCGGCCTCAATACTTCCATTGACGGACCGCTCAAACACCATGGTCTTACCTGTATCGCGTGCTGCGAACTTCACCCGTAACAGACCCTGGTCAACCGATGCGATCTCCCTGCCACCGTCGCGGATCACTGCTCTCACGTCCGAGCGGTCTGACGGCAGTTTCGGATCAATCGCGTACTCCACGCCGGGATAGACCACGTCCGGCACTGATGGTGTTGCATAGTTGATAGCGCTCACGGTAAACCGTGTGGTGGCAACGCGACCATCGGATCGTCGGGCAGAGACCTCAACGAACGCCGTCCCGCTGCGTGGCGCACGTCCACGCACCACCAGCGTCCTCTGATCGATGCTCCGTGAGACGTCCTGCATTGTCTCTCCGCCAAGACGGATACTCGGCAGGTCAAGCAGATCTCGCTGCGGATCGGCCCCTCCGATACTGATCCGATTGGTCCACTCCGCAGAGGCAAACGCTGATACGTTATCCCGTGCCGGCTCCAACCAGAACTCTGCTGCTCCCGCTGTCTGGATGGCTGACGATGATTCCCGCAGAACAAGCGTATCGCGACGTCCGGGCAGAAACACCAACTGCGGAGGCTGCTGATCGTTGACCACCGTCATCAGGACGAATTGTGTACTCCCCACCGCCTGCATGGCATCGGTGGCAACGCCGTTCACCGGTGTACCGCTGGCATACACTGTCACGCGGAAGGTCTTCGAAAGCGCAGCATCTGTCAAGGGGCTCCATGAGAACACGAAGGCACTGCGCGACGGATCATGTCGCAACGAGGCAAAGCGCCTGGTTGCCGGTGACCGTTCGTCGATGGTGAGAGATTGTCCAGAGGTAACATCCTCGATCACGGCGCGGACCGATACGTTGGTGAGCTGCGGTGAGTAGTGGATCACATTGGCTGAATCCAGACGCAAAAGGCGCACGCTGCCGGATGAGTCGCGTTTGACTTCGCAGGTTAGCCTGACGCGCTCGGGAAACAGTTCAATACGCAGTGGTGTCTTCGACGTGTCTGTGGTTGATGGAACAGAAGCCCCGTCGGGCATCAGCAGAACCAATGCCAGGAGATATAGAACGAAGTAGATCTCAACTCTACGACGCTGACGCTGGTCCATTCCGATCAACGATGTTGCGTGAGAGAATGCGTTCGAGTTCCTGACGCACAAGGCGTTCAACTTCCTGACGTTCAACGGCCTGTAAGCGCTCACTCAGGGCACTGACGCTTTCCGTGAATTCCGCCAGAGCCTTTGTATTCATCTTCATCGATGCCATCAGCTCTGGATTCGGGGCAACTGCGCCAACGGCAGCCTGAACGCTCTCACGGAGCTGCTGCGTCATGGTATCCTGCCGTTCGACAACTTCGTGAAGCGTCACCGAGATGGTTTCGAGCTGCACGGCCATTGCTGCATAGTCACGACCGATCTCGCCCAGCTCACGGATAAGCTCCTGCGATGTGGAGCCCCCTTCACTACTTCCCGTCAACTCATCCGATTCAACAGGGGGCGTAAAAAACATCACCAGGAACAGAAGAAGAAGAAGAAGTGCCTCGGTGGCAATGGCCGCTACGAGGAGACCGGGAGTGTCAATGACCCGCACACGGTTCAAACCAACGGCTACCAGGAGGAAGGCCGCACCCATGTACACAAACGCATTGATCGGCGCGTAGTAAAATCTGTTTACGATCTCCTGCATCCACAGCGATGTTCCGGAGAGTATGCCAAGCGGATGAAGAACGGTAACGTCGCGATTGACCGTTCGGAAGAGATCGCTCTCTCTGGTGCAGATGCGCCAGAGCAGAACAAGCGTTGGCATTGCTCCCATCTGCTTGTCGAACCGAAGCTCCTGATGCAGGTCTCGAAGTAAAGCCCGGCCCGCAGCGGTCGAAAGTGTTTCGAGCGTCGTCATGGAATGGCTGTTGCTCTTAATTAGTAATACGGAGGCCAATGATACGGAATAGCACCTATTGTTACTTGTTGGTGCGCCGATTCTGCCGTATTCTCGTTTTCTGACTCTGCATTCATTCTCGAGGATTGCGATGCCTACGCTCCTTCGCCGTATTACCGTGCCGGTTCTCTTCATTCTCGTCGGCCTAACCCAGACTGCTCTGGCGGGTGCGCCCCGTGCCATGCCATCCCCTGGTGGTCCGGTAGCCTTCGAGCGCAACGTTGGCCAGGCTCGGTATGACAATGGTCAGTCCGGGCGCCACGTCGACGCCGTGCTGCGAATTGGTTCTACCATGGCCTACGTTCACGCGTCAGGTCTCGACATCATGCAGCAGGTGGTGCACCGGCTGCCGTCGCGAAATCACTACGAGCAGGAGGTTGAAGTCGACCTCGTTCGGGCGGACATGCGTCTGATCGCCAGTAATCCCGATCCGCGTGTTGAGTTTCTCCAGCCCCAACCGGGAACGGTCCGGTATATCAACGCGCAGACAGGAGTTGAGGGGGTTGTGGCAGACCGCTTCGGAACTCTCGTGTATCACGACGTGTGGCCGGGCGTTGACATGCGCCTCTACCTTACGAATCTCGGCTTGAAATACGACTTCCTGGTGCATCCCGGGGCCGACCCATCGCAGATCGCCTTTCGATATGATGGCACAGAGCAGCCGACACTTGATGAAGACGGCAATCTTCTGGTGAAAACAGCGCTTGGCTCACTCGATGAGCAGGCTCCGGTAGTGTTTACCAGCGATGCTGCAGGTGTATCGCGCACGCCGGTCAGATCGCACTACAGCGTCAGCGGCTCCTCTGTCCGGTTTCGCATGGGAGAATACGACCGCACGAAGCTTCTCGTGATCGACCCTCAGCGCATCTGGGCAACCTATTACGGAGGCAATGCCAGTTTTGAATCGGTCTATACAGCAATCGATCCCTCTGGCAGCGTCATTCTTGCCGGAACGACTCTCGCAACCGACATGCCGAGCATCGCCGGTGCACTCCAGCGGCGACTCAAGGCCGGCATGGACGGGTATATCGCCAAGTTCAATGAGAACGGTGTGTTTCAGTGGCACACGTATTATGGCGGATCCCTCATCGACCGTCTGCACGACGTAACAACAGACGGCAAGGGCAACATCTGGACCTGCGGCCAGTCAAACTCCAAGGATCGTCCGGAGGTCACAAACGGCCTGCTTGGTAGCGCCCCATTGGGCGACCCGGATTCAGTTCAGGTAGCTGACGCAATTGTTCTCAAGCTCGCACCGGATGGGAAGTGGTCAGACAGCTGGGAGGTATGGGGACGCGAGAACGACATCGCAACGGGGATTGCTGTTTCCGCAACGAAAGTTGCCATCGTCGGTTACACACGCTCACCACGCTTGGGTGACCTTTTTGGCGAGGCTCCGTGGAGGAAGGACTCATCAAACTTTGGCAGCAACTTCGACATGTTCGTCAGCGTCGTAAAACTCAAAACGCCGCCAAGTCCTACCCGCCCGGAACAATGGGTCCATGATTACCTGATCTTCTACGGAGGAGCCGGAGACGATCTCGGAGGTAAGATTGCGTTCGATAAGCAATCCAATGTCATCTTCTCGGGATACAGCTATTCTGCCAATTTTCCGGTGACGGATGGCTCGACGTATAAGGGGCTGGAAGATATCTGCGTTGTGAAGTTTGGCCCAACGGCTAATCGGATCTGGGCATCGATGTTCGGCTCAACCGATTTCGAGGATCTGGGAGATCTTGCGGTTGACAGTAAAGGCGATGTTGTCGTTGTCGGCACCACCTTTGGTACGAATCTGCCAACGGTAAGCCCCATTAAAGCAACGAAGACTGGTTTCACCGACGGATTTGTTCGCAAATACACCGCAGCCGGTACCGTTGCTTGGTCAACATTCTATGGCGGAGATTCGGCTGATGTCGTGCGTGGTGTGGCAATTGACCGTGCCGACAACATCTGGATCGCTGGCGGTACGGGACGATCACTCAATATTCCAGTTACTGCCGACGCCATCCAGTCCACGCCGTACGTAACGTCAGTCAATGGTTCACTTGCCGGCAATGACGGTTTCGTCGGCAAGCTGAATCCTGCCGGTTCAGTTGTCCTGTATGGGTCCTACCTCGGAGCTCCTCCGCAAGACACCTTGCCAAAGCCTCCGGCACCTCCACCAGCGCCACCGCCACCGTTGCCGCCAGCAAACACCGATTTCGGAACGGACGAGCTATTTGATGTTGCGACGGATAACAATGCCTACGTTGTCTTTACGGGGCGGTCAACAACGTATCGCATGACAACAACGAACGGGGCTTTCCAGGACTCTTCTGGGCTGGCGAAGGATACCATTCGTGCGAACGCCTATGTAACGCTGTTCAGCCAGTGCAAGGATTCTATCATCACGATCATTCCAAACGGTCCAGCAACGCTCTGCGACGTCGAGACACGCCAGCTCGTCGGACCCAAGGGTTTTGCCCGATACCGCTGGTCAAACGGCGACACGACGCAGAATACTGTTGCACGTGATTCTGGTTCCTACACGCTTTTGTGCACAACAGCAGACGGTTGCCGCTACCGTGACACCATTTACATCGGACGCAATCCAAAGCCCTCCGTATCCGCCGGACGTGACACATCAGTCTGTATTCGCTCAAGCGTTGCACTGAATGCCACCCCAAGCGGTGGAACCTCTCCGTATCGGTACAAGTGGAATCGTGTTGAAACGGGACAAGAGTTCATTAGTGATGACACGCTGCAGTCGCCGAGTGTCAATCCCGGAACAACCTCCCGCTATGAGGTCACGGTTACGGACTCTGCGGGCTGCACGGCAAAGGATACAGTGCTGGTGACGGTAACGGATCCGAAACCAACCGTAGGTCCAGCGACGGTGGACTTCGGAACCATTGATGGCTGCGCATCTTCAGCCGAGGCAGACGTTACTGTCTTCAATCCGCAGGCCTACGAAGTTCGAGTTACCGGTTTCGTGCCGGACGACCCGCGCCTAAGCCTCCTTACGTCCGTTTCCCCTGGTATCGTCATTCCACCGGGCGGAAGCACAACGATCAGACTTCGGGTCTCCGCTACCACAGCCGGACAGATCAATGGGACGTACA
>JBJTEQ010000078.1:0-3556 GCA_046092945.1 Kapaibacterium sp. (SeqCode) | reverse complement strand
TCTCCATTGGACAAATACTCAAGGCCTGCTACGAGATCAGTACCCGTACCTCCCAAGTAGGATCCATAGACCACTGATGTTGCCGGCGTAACATTTGCCCTCGTCGATTGAACAGAGGAATGTTATCATGAACCTCCGCATCCATCTCACCGGCATCGCGATCGCTCTGGTGTTCGTCCTGACTCAGAGCCCAATTTTCGCCGGCACTACAAATGCGGCCAGTCCACGCGTCGACGGTCTCATCGCAAACGTCGGCCAATGGCCGGCACATGTTCTGTTTCTTTCGCGGCAGCAGGGTGTGGACGTTTGGATCACTCGCTTTGGCGTGGAAGTTGACAAGTACGGCGTTGATGTCGCAAAGCAGATGCGGAGTGGACTCATTGAACGTCGGACATTTCTCAATGCCGATCCACGCGCCCGCGTGAGCGCTTTGGGTGAGGTAAGTCGTGTGAACTTTTTCCGTGGCCGGGACGAATCGGAGTGGTTTTCTGCACCAGTCTACTCCTCGGCCGTTGTTCACGATGTGGTACCAGGCGCTACTGTTCGCTACAGTGTCGGTGGCGATGGACTCCGGCAGGATGTTGTGTTGCGCCCGGGTGCAGAGCGCACGCCACTCATGATTGAGATCGATGGCGATGCATCGACGAGGGCAAATGTTACGCCGGCAACATCAGTGGTCTATGGATCCTACTTGGGAGGTACGGGTACTGATCTCGTAGCAGGCCTTGAGTATTTGTCCAATGGAGATGTGATCATAGCTGGCAGCACAACGTCAATGGAGTACTCTGGTGCAACCGGCGGGTACTCACGGTCACTCAAGGGGCTTCTCGATGGGTTCCTTGTTCGCATGGACCGTAAGCTTCAGAAGGTTCTGACGTATTCGTTCTATGGTGGTTCAGGAGAGGACAAGATCACGGCGATCATCAAGGACCGAGCGAATAATGTCTACGTAACGGGCGAGACGAATTCTGCAGATCTGCCAGTCACCTCCGGTGCCTCGGGTCAGTTGTACAAAGCCGGAATCGATGCCTATATCGCCAAGTTCGACAGCACGCTCACCAAGCTCATCGTCAGCGGTTATCACGGTGGTAACAAGGATGATCGTGGCGTTGCCATTGCTGCCGATCAGAACGGGGTGATTTTCATTGCGGGAAACACGACGTCGACGCTGAATCTGCCCGTTACCTTCCCGGTAACGGCAACGCGTCGGGACTGGCGTGGCCGCACAACCACCGAACCAGGTGGGGGAGGCAATCAAGGACTGACGGACATATTCCTGGCTTTCTTCTCAGCCACTGGCACGCTGCAGCAGTCACGGTACTTTGGTCGTGAGGGGATCGATCTGGTCACGGCGATGTGCATCGACGGATCGAATAGCGTGTACTTCACCGGATCGACCACATCACCGAACTTCGAAACTGCTCCTACATCAGGATTCTTTGCCTCCGGTCGTTTGCCATATGATCGAACGTTCAATAGCGGGAATACCGATGCGTTCGTAGTCAAGCTCAACAACGAATTGGCGCTGGCCAAATCCGATGATGGTACCTACTCGACGTATTTCGGTGGTAACGGTGATGAGACAGGTCGCGGGATCTTCGTCGATGAGCAAGGTCGTGCACAGGTGGTTGGTGTCACAACGTCCACCAATCTCGACTGCGTCGGCACGCTGATAACGCAGCGCATTGGCGGTCAGGATCTCTTCCTGGCAGTGTTTAGTGACGATGGACAGAAGCTTGCTGGAGCTACGTACTTCGGCGGCACCGGTAACGATGAGGCCTATGGCGTGCGATACAATGCCTTGAACAAACTCGCCGTGATGTACGGCGCAACGCAGTCAAACGATTTCCCTGTTGCCGGCGATGGATCGACGAATGAGCGCGCAGGTACGACGGACGGATTTGTTGCACTCATGAACACGAGTACAAACGTCTACACCACACTCATCTCCGGCTCTGATGCTGATTCGATCATGGGGCTTGCTACGGATCCCGCCGGAGACCTGTACTATGCGATGTCAACGACGTCGGATAACTTCCGGACCCCGGATTCGGCAGCTCAAACTGCGTCCTCTGGTCAGAACGTGTTTGTTGGCAAGTATGCCTACGGCACCATCGAGCTTACTGCACCTCTGGCTGGAGAAACGTGGTGCGCAGGATCGAACAAGGCCGTTTCGTGGGGTGCTCAGGGTATGCCGGACACGACGAAGTACTCTATCGAACTCGCGCCGACAGGTACCAGCAACTGGACCGTTGTTACCCGTGCTGCACAGGGACGCAGTTTCTCCTGGAAGGTCCCGAACGTCCCTACAGGGCAGTATCTCCTGCGACTGACAACAACGCGGGGTCATATGAGTCGCCTAACAAGCCCCTTCATTATCTCGAACCCACCAACGATCACAGCGCAGCCGAAGGATGCCAGCGCGTGTCCCGGTGGTCAGGCAGTAATGCGCCTGAAGGCCGACGGTGCAGGACTTAAGTATCAGTGGCGTCGTGGTGGACAGAATATTGCTGGGGCTACTGCCGATTCGATCGTCGTAACGGTCGATGCCGGCACCATGGGCAAATACGACTGCCTTGTCACGGGCACGTGTAATCCGTCGATCACCTCGGCCAGTGTGAATCTTTCGACCGCGGTAGCCACGGCCATCTCCAAGCAGCCATCGGGCCTGACGGTGCAGAGCGGCAATCCGTTTACACTATCAGTGGCGGCCACCGGCTCTACGCTCAGTTATCAGTGGTCGCGCAATGGCACACCGATCTCCGGCGCCACGTCAGCGGAATACACGGTTTCGGCCGCTGCGCCTGCTGACGCGGGGGACTACACGTGCACGGTGATAGGTGGCTGTGGAACGATCACCTCCGAGAAGGCCGCCGTCGTGGTTGAGGGTACGTCGGTGGACGACGACGCAGACGTCGTATCCGCTGTGCGCCTTGTCGGACGGCATCCCGTTGCCGATGAAGCGACTGTGCGCATCGAACTTCCTCTGGCCACGGACGTTACGGTTGCCGTGATGGACCTGCGGGGTCGGGTGCTCGAAACGCTTGCCATTGGCGGTCTTGCTTCGGGAATGCACGACGTGGCGATCTCCACGAAAAACTGTCAATCCGGGCTGCACGTTCTGAAGGTCTCCTCGGCAGCCGGCACGTGGACACTTCCGCTGACGGTTGTTCGGTAGGAACACTCGACAAACTGGAACGAAATGATACGAGAACGTCCGCCGGTTTCCCGGCGGACGTTTTTGTTTCCATTGATCTGTAACCGGAATGCTGTTTTCGTGTTATTGGTTAATGTTGGACTCCAGTTTCCTTTTACATCGCTCTCTCCACATGGACCAAAACACCACCCCGACGCTCAGGACGGCCGTCCTGACGGGCCTGATTCTTCTTATTCTTACATCAGGAATGGCATCTGCCGCTGAGACAAATGCTGGCACGGCCAACCTGAAAGGCTTTATCGCCAACGTAGGGCAGTGGCCATCGCACGTGCTGTACGCTGTGCGCCAGAATGGCGCGAACGTATGGATCACACGAACCGGCGTTGTTACGGACAAGTT
>JBJTEQ010000077.1:0-2441 GCA_046092945.1 Kapaibacterium sp. (SeqCode) | reverse complement strand
TATCCACCCTGACCATCAACATACTCGTAGTACAACGCTTCACAGAACGAGGCGCCCCCTTCATTGAGCCAGATGTCCGACCATGTTGCACAGGTTACCAGATCTCCGATCCAGTGGTGAGCCACCTCGTGCACGTACCCGTTTTCGTAGTTGCCGGTGAGCCACACACGATTGATCGTCGACATCGTCTGGTGCTCCATTCCGCCAAACTGAATTGGTGTAACGGTCACGTGACCATACGTCGAGAACGGATAGACGCCGAGACGGGACTCAAGTGCTTCAAACCACTTCGATGAATTGGTAAGCGCACGCACCGCATTGTACTGCGCGCCTTCGTGGTCGTCATAGAAATGGTAGTTGCGAATGGGAAGTACTGTACCATCCTTGCGGCGGTACTCCTGCGGATAGTACTTGTACACGGCAGCGTTGATCGTCAGCAGGTACGTCGGCATTGGCTGGTCGTGCGCCCACGACTGCCAAGATGCTGTATCACCGTCAGGCACGGAGTCCGTTGGAACACCGTTTGAGACAACAGTAAAGTCCTTTGGAACGCGGATGCGGACCGACATATATGCTTTGTCCGTCGGTACGTCGTTACATGGCAGCCAGGTGCGGGCACCATCGGGCTGAGCGAACGTAAAAAAACTCCCAGTAGGGATGCCGTTCTGCTTGATGTCCTCAAAGGAATATACGCTCAGCCAGTTGCGGTCCTGAGTGATTGCATAGTGCACCGTAAATGTTACGCTGTCGCCCTTGGCAAGGGGCGTCAGGAGGTTGATCTTCAGCATGTTCGACGCCCCCGTGAAAGCGAGCTTCAGCCCCTTGCTCACAACGGAGTCGATGATGAGCGATTCGCTATTGAGGGAGATACTAACAAGGTCCTTCACACGAGAGCGCACCGTCATCTGCACACTGGCCTCGATCTTTCGAGCCGGACGCTTCTCGCGTTCGGTGAGGAGGGCATTGTACACATCCCAGATAATGCTGTAGCGCGTCACGTCAATGGTTGTGTCGATCTCGCGACGCGGAAACGCGTTCACCATCCGAACTTCAGGGTGCATAGGCCGCAGGTGCTCAAGTAGCTGACCGTCGGTGATCAGCCAGTCGAGAAACGCCTGCTTGTCCTCCTGGGCAACGAGGGATGCAGTGCCGGTAACGAGCGCAAAAAGTGCGAAGGAGAGCAAGCGGAATGCGGTCATGCAAAGCCCCATTGTCGAGTGAACAGTTTCTTATGCACCGTGTGGACCAGTCCGCGGTAGCGGTGCACGGTTGCGGACGTAGTGGTCAACCCACCAGCGAATGTCAGCGTTGGATTCATTTCTGCGGCCGGCCAGAACATGGTCGGCGTTGTCGTACATGATCAGCTTGTAGGGCCGTTGCAATTGTTGAAGCTCCGTCGCAAGACGCAGGCTGTGCATCGGGTCTACACGTCTGTCCCCGGTTCCATGCAGAAGCATGAGCGGTGTGTCAAGAGCAATCTCCGACGTCCAGCACACCGCGCTGCGACGCTCTGCTTCGAGCTGTTCGTTGGCTCCCGCACCAAGGTGCTTGGCCATCGTGCGCCGGATATAGGCACTTGCCTCGACAGCATGGATCTGCGAGGGGGCGCCAAAGGTCACCCCAGCGCGAAACCGTTGCGTGCGACGCAGCATCATGTAGGTCATCATGCCGCCACGGCTTCCGCCAATGATTCCAATTCGATTACGGTCAACGTAAGGCATCGCGTCGAGAAGCGGCAGCAGGTTCATGGCATCGTCAACATCACCAGCACCCCACTCGTCAGGACCCTCGGAGCCCCCCGTCCCGCGGTAATTGGATGCAATCACAACGTAGCCCCAGGATGCGTAAAGACCGATAATCGGCATTGCCGTTTCGGGAACAAGCGCCCCTTTCGGACCACTTCCACCACGGTTGAAGATCAATGCGGGGTACGATGCCTCTCCTGCAGGGGGCAGGGCAAGGAATCCCTTGATGCGCAGCCCTGAGCTTGCGTAGGTGATGTCATGAAGCGTGACCGACGAGAAGGCCTGATACTGCGCGTCCGACATGGACCGACGTGCCATCGAGAGCGACCCGCGAGGGATCTCAACGGGCTCCGATGCAAGCAGCATACCATCAACAGCCGAGGTCACCGCTTGCCGCGCTCGCGATACTTCCGGGCAAGCTTGGTATGACGCGAGGTGAGCTCGATCTCTCGTCCGTCGATGAACGCCGCCGTAAGAACATTCGACTTGCTGTCGAGCGCATCCCCGGTGCTGATGAAGAGCGTTGCGCTCTTGCCCTTTTCCAGTGATCCGTACTGCGCATCGATGCCGAACATTTTGGCCGGCCAGATCGTCAGTGCCTTCACGGCATCGTCTTCGCTAAGTCCAAAGGCACGGGACGTGCCAGCCTGGAACGGAAGATTTCTTTGCTGCCATGATCCGCCATCCGAAAACGCA
>JBJTEQ010000076.1:0-2941 GCA_046092945.1 Kapaibacterium sp. (SeqCode) | reverse complement strand
CCCCGTACCTCACTCAATATGCGCTTCTCTAAGCGGCGTATTCTTTGCAGCCACGACGGCAACGACGAGGAGAGTGATGATGCCGCCGGCGATGACGCTAGGGACGGTACCGAATAGCTTGGCTGCCAGACCGCTTTCGACGGCGCCTAGTTCGTTTGAGCTGGAGATGAACATCGTATTGGCGGCGGCCACGCGCCCCTTCATCTCTTCTGGTGTTGCCAGCTGCAGGATTGTGTGTCGGATAACAACGCTCACAGCATCGAGGCCGCCGGCTACAACGAGCAGAGCAAAGCTGAGCCAGAATGAGGTGCTCAGGGCAAAAGCAATGATGCAGAAGCCAAATCCGGCAACCGACCAGAGCAGGCGTCGGCCGGCGTTGTGGCCGATTGGACGCCATGCAACGAGGACCATGGTAATGATGCTGCCAACACCCATGGCGGCCCGAAGCAGGCCGAGGCCGGACTCGTCGGTATGCAGAATGTCACGGGCGAAAACCGGCAGCAGGGCTACAACGCCGCCGAAGAGCACGGCGAACAGGTCAAGCGATAATGCCCCGACGATTACCGGACGCGAGAAAATGAAACGTAGCCCCATGATAAGGTCCTCACGCATTGAGCCGCCGGCCTGATGATCCACAGGGGGCTTGGGGGTAACCCGTAGTGCGCCGAGTGCACCAATGAGCATAAGGCAGATCACCGCAGCCGCAGCAGTCTGCACGCCATAGAGTCCGTAGAGCAAGCCCCCTGCCATGGGACCACACACCATCGCGGCCTGCCATACGGCGCTGTTAATGGCCGATGCGCGCGGGATGTGCTCACGTCCGACAATGCGCCCCAACGAGCTGAACATCGAGGGTCCGTAGATGGCCCGGGCAGCCCCATTGATGACAATCATCGCCAGCAGACCATTGAGCACAACGGGAACGCCCCAATCAAGGCGACTCTGCGGCATCAGCAGGTAGGCCGTACCGATGGCCGAAAGCAGGATCATACTCACAGCAATGCGGATGCCACGTCGCTTGTCCAACCGATCCACCACGTACCCCATCGGTAGCGCCATACCGATTGCCGGGACGGCTTCGGCCAGTCCTATGAACGCAAGCCATAGCGGGTCATTGGTCAATGAGTACACATACCAGCTGACGATCAGCGCCTGCATGTGCCAGCCAACAGCAAT
The DNA here is from genome assembly GCA_046092945.1 of Kapaibacterium sp. (SeqCode). GTDB lineage: Bacteria > Bacteroidota > Ignavibacteria > Kapaibacteriales > Kapaibacteriaceae > UBA10438. Next base: position 1,765 of record JBJTEQ010000076.1, on the reverse strand, counting down.
AAAGAAGCGCAGCTGTAGACAGGCAATGTACTCGGATGAATCGAATGGCAGCTTCTTGGGTTGATTGGTGAGGGCGATGAACTCATCTTCATCGCGAATGCAAACTACCGATGTTCGCTATCTTCACCGACTATGAAACGTCACATCTGCACCCTCGTCGGCGTTCTGATGGCACTGTGCCTTCTAGCACCAGTCTACGCCCAGCAACAATCGCACGAACTGACCACCGGAACGCATTTCCTCGTGGGCTTTATTCATCCTGATCGTGCGCCTGGCGAGCCCCTTGCCGATAGCTCATACAGGATCATCATCACCGCTGCGAAGGGGGCTCGTGTTGCCGTTGGCTCGCGCATGTTTACGGCAGAGCCGAACCTTCCGCTCGAGGTTAAGCTACCCGTAACATCTGTTATCAACGTCACGAGCGACCGACCGATCACGGTGGTGTCGCGTCAAGCAATGCTCGGTAACGGCGAGCAGTCCTGGCATCTGCCAGTCTCGGCATGGGGCACGTCGTACCGACCATTCGCATGGTGGACCGATCGTTATGGACTCGACAGCGCCTCACTGGTGTATTCCTCTGCGCAGCGTCTGATCATTGCCGCGCACGATGAGACGAAGGTGACGGCGCAGACCCTCCGAGGAACGATCGATACAATCCTCAATGCCGGACAATCCTGGCTAGTAAGGGAGGACATCGATACCGGCTCGTACCGATCAACAGCATCGGATCCCACCGGCCTTCTTATCACTGCAACGAAGCCAATCGGAGTTGTCTCGGGTCACACCAAGGCCGCGGTTCTTGCCTACCCCGATGGACTTCCCATGACGGGCCCATATGCGCGCTCTGCTAATCGATGCCGCGGCAACCTTCAGGATGCAATGCTCCCTGCCACCATGGGTGGGACGGAGTTTGTAACGGTGCCCATGATCTACACACCAACACGCGAGCGTGGACTTGACCTTCGCGATCAGGGCATCGGGGATGACCGTGGGGATGTGGTGCGCTTTGTTGCGCTGGAAGATTCAACAGTGGTCATTCGCATGACCCCTACCGGCAACCCCGACACCGCTGCAATTCTCGGTCGCGGCAACTCGTGGATGGATACACACGTCGAACAGGCAACAGCGTGGCGGACGTCGCGACCGGTTCTCTGCGCCCAGTATGGCAAGTCCTACGGACACATCACGTCGCAGACAGTGCGTCCGGAGGATGACCCCTCGACTGATGCCGGAATGCCCCTTCTCATGACGGTGCCCGGCACCGACCGTTGGACGAGTCACGCAACTCTTCAGACGTTTTCCGAGACATTCAACGCCCTCTCGCTTGTGGTACGAACGGCCGACCTTCCCTATGTCCGCATAAACAACATTGTCGCTTCGTCATGGGGCAAGCACAGCGCACTCGCCGGAAGCCCCTTTACCACAATGCGCCTTGTTCTTCCGCATGGGGCATACACTGTTGCGGCCGACTCGGGCAGAACATTTTGTTGCTGGACGTACGGGTCGCTGGATGGCTTTCAGCTGGGGCGCATCTATGGTTCTGTTGCCGGGATGGACATGCGCAATGCCTGCCCCGACTCGGTCAGTCTTTCGGTGAACATCGCACCTGACTCGGCAACTGCAGTTGCTTCGGTGAGTTCATCCAACACGCCATGCTCGGAAATCGCAATGCTCTATCTCGATGATGCTGTTAACATTGACTGGGAACGCCGCGACTCGGTTGTTGTGATGCGTCATCGCGACACGCGCTCGAGCGCCCGTGGCA
>JBJTEQ010000075.1:0-3717 GCA_046092945.1 Kapaibacterium sp. (SeqCode) | reverse complement strand
ATCGAAGCCCGCATCTGCTTTACATGCTCGTACGGGGCTTCATGGCTCGTGATGTTCGACGAATCAAGCGAGAGAACATCACCCTCCAGATGCATGCCTACGCCCATGCTGCCGAGAAGACGACTCATCGTCCCAAGATCTCGGTTGTTCGGAGTATTGGTCAGCGTGAGTGTACCGCTGGTCAGAAGGCAGGCCGGCATCAAGGCCAGGGAGGCATTCTTCGCCCCGGAGATCTTTACCGTTCCTTGCAGTCGGGTGTTGCCATGCACAATGAACTTATCCATCTGCAAAGATAGAATCTATCCGCGCCGTATTTTCGTCCTCCCGTTAGAGGTGCTGCACATCGTGGTGCGGCTGAGATCACACTCTTGGTACCTGATCCGGATAATGCCGGCGAAGGAAAACGGCGATCACCCTCGTAACGGACGTTTCTTCTGTGTTTCATCACTGATGAGGTTCGTCCATGTTCAAGATCTACTCTCTCCTTTGCGGCGGAATGGTCGCAGCCAGTGCCGCTGCACATGCATCGACGGATTCAACGCTGACGGCGGATTCGATACACTCGGTCCGCGCCCGCACCGTTGAAGTATCGAGTTATCGTATCGGAGCTGATGCACCGGTGACGCATACAACCGTCAGCGCCGCAGATATTCGACGTTGGCATCAAGGGCAGGACCCACAGTTTCTGCTCGAGAGAACAACACCATCAATATTGGCCTTCTCCGAGTCGGGCACGGGAATGACCAACTACGGATCGTTCCGACTCCGGGGCATTGATCAGACAAGGGTGAACGTCACCATTGACGGTGTGCCGCTCAATGACATGGTCGACCAGGGTGTGTTCTTCTCCAACATCGGCGACCTTGTCAACGGCGTGTCATCGATCCAGGTTCAGCGTGGCGTCGGTATGAGCAGCAACGGCACGGCTGCCTTTGCCGGTGCGGTGAATTTCGAAACGGCTGCATCTCAGCCACGTCGCCCCGCGGCCGAAGTGTCCATGGACTATGGCTCCTTTAATCTGGCGCGCAGCAGCGCCACCATAGGTACCGGCCTTCTCGATAATGGTGTCAGCGTTCTGGCCCGGATGACATATCTCTCCTCCGATGGTTACCGTCGCTACACCGGTACTGATGCAGCATCAATCATGCTCTCGGGATCGTGGATTCGAGAGCGCGACATGGTCCGCGTGCTTGTTGTTGCCGGTCGCACGGAGAATCAGCTCGGGTACTATCCTGTACCCAAGCCCCTTGCCGAGGCAGATCCACGGACTAATCTCAATGATTCTACCGACCGTGATGATTTCGGACAAAGACTTGCCAAGCTCACCTACGGCAGAACCCTGTCGGATGATGTGACCTGGGAGACCTCCCTCTATGGTGCAACGGCAGGGGGCGACTACTTCTCCGGACTACGCGATAGCATCGGCACGCTGACGCAGATAAACTATCCTCTGCAGAATGGTCACATCGGTATGATGTCCACCTTGCAGTGGAACAACATCATGCCGGGAGTGAATGCCACGATGGGTCTACACGGGTATCAGTTCAAGCGGCGGAATTGGGAAACCATCATGCCGGCAAGCGATGAGCCATACTATGACGACCGCACGCAGAAGAATGAAGCCAGTGGCTTCGTCCGTGCCGATTTCACCAGTGGCGCTCTTGTAGCAAGGGCAGACGTGCAAGTGCGGCACGTTGATCTGATCTTCAACCAGGATCCGCGGACGGGGATTGCTCAGCCCCTTCCCATTCACTCATGGCTGTTCGTCAACCCGCGATTGGGTCTTACGTACTCGCTTGCTGAGTCTTCTGAGCTCTATGCCTCATACGGCCGCACAAGCCGAGAGCCCACACGGTTTGATCTGCTGGGTTCGACGCAGATCTCTGCTGCAAATGTCAATGTGCTGCTGAAGCCCAACACGGTGCGTCCGGAAGTGGTCGACAACATCGAACTCGGATATCGGTGGAACACCGAGAGCGTCCGACTTTCGGCGAACGTGTTCGGGATGTTTATCTCCGATGAGATCGCTCCGATCGGAGCATTTATCGAACAGCAGTTTGTGCAGCTCCGGAAGAATGTCCCGTCGAGCAAGCGTATGGGTTTGGAACTCGAGGCCATGGTGAGCCCCTTCTCCCGGCTCGATCTTTCGGCCTCGGCAACGCTGATGTCTGCTGCCATCTCCGAGTACGCGCCCGAGAACACTGGTCGGGACACGATCTATCGCAACGTCACACCGATCCTGACCCCAACCGTGATGGCTGGGCTCGTTGCTACCTTCAAGCTTGCCGAGGCTACATCCGTTACGGCAAATGCACGATATGTCTCGAGCTCGTTTGTTGACCTCAATAACGACCCATCAATGGTTCTGCCAAGCTTCCTTCGGCTGGATATGCAGCTGGCGCACGCATCGTCAGAGAATCTTGATTTCGTGTTCTCCTTCAACAACGTCACCAATGCCTTCATCGTCACCAATGGCGGATCTGGCTTACACAATGCAAGCCCCGTGCCCACCTACTTCGTGCAGGCTGGTTACAACATGCTGATCCATGTTCGGTGGAAGTTTTGACGTAGCATCTTTTCACCCTGACTGGAACATATATTCGCGGCCATGCAACAACACGTGGTGACGGTCACAAAACGATGTGCGCACGTCGGTGACCAGGGTCGATGTAAGAGAATGACCAGATCAACACATCCATTCTGCGGCCAGCATACGCGGGCCGTTCTTGGAGTGTCGGTGCGGAAGAGTTCTATTCCGAAAGCTGGGAAGGGGCTCTTTGCCGAACGCGTCTTCGAGGTTGATCAGCGCATCGTCGAGTACACCGGCGAGAAGCTCACAACCGAACAATATGAACGTCGGTACAAGACCGACGCGCTGGGCTCCTATGGCCTGGCACTCTCCGAGAAGTACGTCATCGATGCGCGGCGCACCGACGCCAGCGTTGCGCGATATGCCTGCGACTATCATGGTTCGGGCAAGAAGCCAAATGCAGAGTACGTGAACATTGGGGGTCGCGTCTGGATCGTCGCCACACGGCGCATCACCAAAGGGGAGGAGATCTTCACCGACTACGGTGAGGAAATGCATCGAGCACTCGGCCTTTGACGCAAACGGGAGAGTGCCTCGGCATTCATCCACCATTGCGTTAAAGGAAGCCCCTTGAGTGTTGAGATCATCTCCAAGCGTGATGAGACAACGCGTCTCTTTGCCAATCCTGTACTTGAGTTCTTCTCACACGTTCACCCGTTAACTCCGGTACTGGTCTTCGTGCCCGTGATCGGCGTTTGCGCCGTGAAGTCGGCACTGGTTCTGCCGCTCACATCCGTCGGATTGTCGGTATGGCTCGGTGTAGTGCTGCGGACATTTACGGAATACACCCTGCACAGATGTGTGTTTCACTATGAGCCTACCTCGGAGCTGGGCAAACGACTGCACTTTCTCATCCACGGAATTCACCATGCCTATCCGCGGGACTCCACGCGTCTTGTGATGCCGGTACTTGTGAGTGTGCCCCTTGCCCTGGCCTTCTGGGTCCTGTTTGGTCCACTGTTCGGCTCCTGGCGTTCGGGGGTCTATTCCGGTTTTCTTTTCGGCTACGTCTGTTACGACGTTATTCACTACGCCACGCACCATTTGCCGATGCGCAGCCGTCTCGGACGCTTTCTGCGGCGCTACCACATGAACCACCACTTCGTGGACGGAGACACTGCATTCGG
>JBJTEQ010000074.1:0-12827 GCA_046092945.1 Kapaibacterium sp. (SeqCode) | reverse complement strand
TGTCACCACTGTGTTGAATAGCGACTTAGCCTTGAATCCAACAGAATTCACAACAACCGTGTAGGACTTCGGAGGAATGTTCTTGATCGTGAATTCACCTTTGGCGTTGGTGTAGCCCCCTAGCTTGGTTCACTCGATTCGAACCTTTGCGCGCGTCAGGAAGGCACTCGTCAGAGCAAGCGACGTCAGAGCTGCCGAACCGATCGCGAAGCCCTTACCGATGGCAGCCGTGGTGTTACCGGCTGCATCAAGAGCATCTGTGCGCTTGCGGATATCCTTACCCATTTCGGCCATTTCAGCAATACCACCGGCGTTATCAGATGTTGGACCATAGGCATCGATCGTCAGACCAACAGCGATGGTGCCAAGCATACCGATGGCGGTGAGCGCGATACCGTACATGCCGGCAAACGAATAACCTACCACAACGCTGATAGCGATGAGGAGCATCGGGATGACGGCAGAGTTGTAACCGAGAGCAAGTCCGTAGATGATGTTCGTTGCTGAACCGGTCTTGGATGCATCGGCAACTTCGCGCACGGGCTTGTAGCGATGCGACGTGTAGAACTCCGTGACCAAGCCGATGAGGAGTCCGGCAACCAGACCAACAGCCAGTGCCGTGAACACGCCCATGGCGTTCACCGATACCGTGCCGACCATAAACGACGTGGTGCCAAAGGCCCAGTTCGTGATCGGATACAGAGCAGCCAGCATGATGACGGTAGAGATGATAAGAGCGTTCTTCAGAGCCCCTTCCACTTTGTCTTCACTTGAGGCACGCACAAATGGAAGAGCAAGGATCGACGCGACAATGCCGACGCCGTTCACGAGCATTGGGAAGAGAACGATGTTCATGTTGGCAGCACCGGCAGGCATGGCAGCGTAGCTGGCAGCACCAATGACCAGAGCAGCGCATGTCGACTCAGCGACCGAGCCGAAGAGGTCGGCACCCATACCGGCGATGTCACCCACGTTATCGCCCACATTGTCGGCGATAACAGCCGGGTTACGCGGATCATCTTCCGGGATGCCAGCTTCGACCTTACCCACAAGGTCAGCACCCACGTCGGCAGCCTTCGTGTAGATACCACCACCAACGCGTCCGAAAAGAGCAACAGCCGAGCCTCCGAGACCAAAGCCCGAGAGAATTTCCATCTGCACTTCGCGGCTCACTCCCGGGAGCATCGCATCGATGCCAAGCCAAACGAGGATCAGACCCACAACAGCGAGACCTGTAAGGCCAAAGCCCATCACAGCGCCCGATTCAAACGCAACCGAGAAGGACTTCTGCAGCGATACGCGGGCGGCCGATGCCGTGCGGACATTTCCAACCGTTGCGATCTTCATGCCGATGTAGCCGGCGGCAACCGACGTTGCTGCACCGCACACAAAGGCAAGTGCTGTGTGTGCGCCGTGATCCACCGTGAAAAAGATCAGCACTGCAAACAGGGCCATAAACAGTCCAAGCACGCGATACTCGCGGCTCAGAAACGCCATTGCTCCCTCGGCAATGGCCGTAGAGATCTCTGTCAGCCGAGAAAGTTCTTCCGGCGATGAAGCCCCATCCTCAACCTTCACCGACAGCACCCGCTGACGGAAGATGACGGCGACGATCAAGGCCAGGACGCCCAGACCCAGAATGATGGAAATGATCGACATGCAATTCCTTTCTCGTGTGAGACCAATGAATATTCGAAGATTTTTTTAACTTCGCATCCCCTTTGGGACGCTTAGCTCAGTTGGTTAGAGCGTTACGTTGACATCGTAAAGGTCACTAGTTCGAATCTAGTAGCGTCCACCACGACATCCGCCCCCCCCGAGGGCACAAAGATAGAAAGCCCACCATTTTGGCGGGCTTTTTACATTTCAACAGGAAGCAATCCTCAGGTGTGGGGTGTGGGGTGTGGGGTGATGACTCGTGAAACCAAGATCAGGCTATTGAACATTGAGACCTACACGCGTGCGCCGTATTGGTAACCGTTTGAGACACAAACGAAAAAGGGTCGCAGCATTCTGCAACCCTTCTTCTGAAGCTCGTTGAATCATTTCGGGTAGTCAAACCCCAAGCCTCAAACCTCAAACCAAGCTAGGCTCTCAACTCATCAAGCGTCAGAGACTTTGGACGAACGATCGGTGAGGCCATCATGCGGTTCACGACCATCTGTGAGCAGAGGCCGATTGCGCGGCTGACGCCGAACATTACGGTGTAGAAGTCAAACTCCGTCATGCCGTAGGCATACAGGAGTGAGCCAGAGCCGGCATCAACGTTTGGCCATGGGTTCTTAGCCTTGCCGTGCTCCTTGAGGATTCCAGGAACGAGGCGGAAGATCTTGTGGACGATCTGCACGTTTTCATCCGTCAGGCCATGCTTGACGCCGAAGTCGTGGAAGGCCGTGAAGCGTGGGTCGGTAACGCGGAGAACTGCGTGACCATACCCTGGGATGACCTGGCCGTTGCGCAGGCGGTTCCATGTGTATTCGGTGAGCTGCTCATCCGTTGGTACGCCGCCAAACTGCTCGCGCACGTCCATGATAAAGCGCAGACATTCCTGGTTGGCAAGTCCGTGAAGGGGGCCTGCAAGACCGCACATAGCGGCAGAAACACTGTAGAACGGATCGCTGAGAGCCGAACTGACAACGTACGACGTCATGGCGCTAACATTGCCGCCTTCGTGGTCCGAGTGGAGCACGAGATACAGGCGGATGAGTTCCTTCCACGATGCGTCGTTGCTCACGCCAAGCATATGAGCAAAGTTGTTCGACAGGTCGTTGTCGTCAGTAAGAGGAGCGATCACATCGCCCTTGTCGAAGCGAATGCGATAGATCGCAGCAGCGATACCCGGAATAGAGCCAACCAGGCGCACGGAATCGTTCACCATTGACTGCCACAGCACATCCTTGCCTGCCCCCTTATCGTAGGCAGCGCGGAATTCGCTTTCGCGCTCCATGGCCAGAAGGCCAACACTGAGCATGGCCATCGGATGCGAATCCTTTGGCATGGCCTTGAGCGTATCCACCACATACTGCGGAACCGCATAGTACTTGGCGAAGATGGCGCTGAGTTCCTTGCGCTCGTCGTCCGTTGCGCGCTTGCCGGTAACCAGCAACCAGAACGTTTCTTCCGGTGTGATATCGGTGAGCTCAAGAATCGGCGTGTTGCGGATGCGCAGACCTTCGTCGGCCGATACGCTTGACGTATCGCAGACAAGAGCTGGTACACCGCGCATGCCACCGAGCACCTGTTCGATGGTCACACTTCCAAGCACGGTCTCACCGCGCTCTTTCAGCAATGCGGCGCGCTTGGCACGCAGGGCTTCTGCTTGTGACGTAAGGTTCTCGTGAAGGATGCTCATGGTGGTGTACTCCGGAAATAATTTTGGCGTGCAAAACTAACACGGCGGACCCAATGGTCGCATGCCATTACGGTTACATGATGCAACAAACCGTAACTTTCGCACCGGAATTCCCCGAATAGCCCCCTTATGAGCAAGATCTCCGTCATCATCGCCCACGAATACCTGACCCGCGTCAAGGCCAAGTGGTTCATTGTTTCAACGCTACTCGGTCCATTGGGCTTGGTACTACTGATGACGATTCCAATTCTCGCGGCCGCTCTGGCCGGCGACGGCAGTCAGGGCAAGGTGGTGCTCGTCGATAAAACGGACTCGCTTGCCAGGCGCGTGGTGTTGGCTGATACGTCCAAATATGAGCTGGCCGGCACACGCACGGAAGCACAGCTTGCCGAAGAGCTTTCAGCAGAAACGATTCAGGCCTACATCATCATTCCGGCCGACATCCTCGATAGCTCACGTCTGGTGATGTATTCGCAAGGGGGCTCAGGAATCTCCTTTGAGTCCTCAATAACGGACGACTTTGACCACGTCATCACGCGCGCCCGACTGGCCCGGCGTGGCGTGGACACAACGGTGATCGACCTCGTTGAACAGGGCGTGGCGATCAACTCACTGAAGGTCACCGAAAAGGGCGTGGAAGCAGATGCTTCGGAAGCCTCCGCCGCCATCGGCTACATCGCCGGCTTTCTGATCTACATGCTCATCTTCCTCTACGGGTCCATGGTAATGCGCGGCGTGGTGGAAGAAAAAGCCAATCGCATCGTCGAGGTTATTGCGTCTTCGGTACGTCCCTTCGAGATCATGTTGGGCAAGGTCGTGGGCATCGGCCTTGTTGGGCTTACGCAGCTGGCCATCTGGGCACTCCTCGGCATCGCGGCTTTTATCGGCCTTGGTTTTGTCCTCGGTCCGATGATGGCCGATAGCATGGCGAGTCAGGCTGCGGCGGGTGGACCCATGCAGATGCAGGGCACAACGAACACGGCAGCGCTCCTTGCCAGCAAGGGGCTTGTTCTCCCCTCTATTCCGCTGTCGTCGATTCTAATGTTCATCTTCAACTTCTTTGCGGGTTACTTCCTCTACGCTTCTCTCTTCGCAGCCGTCGGCTCGGCCGTTGATCAGGAGTCGGATGCTCAGTCGCTTACACTACCGGTTACAATGCCAGTGATCCTCACAATGATGTTCATCGGGAACATTATCAGCGCACCAAACAGCGCATTTGCAACGGTAATGTCGATGATCCCGCTCTTCTCCCCCATTCTCATGACGGTGCGTGTAGCGGCAACAGATGTGCCGGCGTGGCAGATGCTTTTGAGCATGGCACTGAGCATCGGCGCATTCTTCGGGGCCGTATGGCTTGCCTCACGGATCTACCGCATCGGCATCCTCTCGTACGGTAAAAAGCCAACGCTGAAAGAAGTCGCCCGCTGGATCACTCTCCGCGTGTAATGACAAGGGGCAGGCGGGCCTGCTTCTGTGCTCCGTCAACGACCACGATGTAGGATGCCGAGGCAAGACCCGTCAGGTCAACGGTGACCTGCTCAGCCCCCTGATTAAAAGGCACTGATCGGACCACATCTCCGCGCATAGAGATGATGCGTAGTGTTGTGGACGTCGATGCATCAGCGCGGCGAACTGTAACTGCTTCTGAAGCAGGCTGCGGCATCAGGGTGATCGTGCCGATATGCGAAACATCATCCTGCGGCGTATCCGTTGTGCGAAGGATCTCTACGAGCGAACGCGCCTTTTGTCCAACGTTGACGCCCAACAGCTGCGTACATCGGAAGCGATAGGTGCCGTCTGTTTCAGGCATCATCACCATGTCGATTGTATCGAGGGTTGACGAACCATCACGACGTTGTGTGAAGAGCACGTTCAGAGGCAGCGTCGTGAATATGGGCCACGATGGATTGGTCTGACGCTGCACCTGCGAGATCGTCACCTCGACAACGCCATTACCGCTTACCTGATCAACATTGAGCTTTGGCCATCCTATGCTGGTGACCCATTCTGCAAAGAAGGCGTCAGTACGATTGCCCAGTGCCGGTGCCATCGCTGCGCGGAAATCTTCGGTGACAACTGTTGAATACTTGTGCTCGGCCACATACGTCCGCAGCGCGCCATAGAATGCGCTATCGCCAGCAAGTGCACGTGCCATAGCCAGGACTACTGCCCCCTTGGCATAGATCGTACCGGGATAGTTTGACGAGGGGGCTGCACGTGGGAAGTCTTCGAGAGCAAACACACCCTCACTCTTAGAGATCTGTGTGATGTACGAACGGGCCTTTGTCTGCACAGCAGACAGATAGGCTGACCACCCACGAAGCGACTCAAGCCACGAGCATTCGCTATATGTGGCAAAGCTCTCGGTTAGCCAGGCGTAGCGGAAGTCTCGTGGCGATAGGCAATCACCAAACCACTGGTGCGCCAGCTCATGAGCACCGGTAACATTGGAGGTGTCGCCAGAGCGAGCAACGGAGAGCGCAAGCGCAATCATACCCTGGTGCTCCATGGAACCCTTGACGGAGTTGTAGTAGCCGACCTTGTCGAAGGGATAGTCTCCATACAGTCCCGAATACACTTCCGTCATCTTCGGCACCAGTTTGTATGACCGCGCGCTCAGGGAACTGTCGCGCCGAAGCACGTAGAAGACGTGTGGCACCCTGCCCGGTAATGAGAACGTGCGGAACCTCGCAGCAGCAAACGTCAGCAGATAGGTCGCGATCGGACGCTGCTCGGTCCATGTGTAGGAAACCGAGCCGTTCGCATTGCGCGCTACGGGAGTCTCTAGTCCATTTGAAGCAACAATCCACGTTGAATCCGGCACGGTGAATCGTCCACTAAAGGTGACCTTATCCGACGGGTGATCGTAACATGGCATCCAGTACTGAGTGGCGCCGACCGATGCGTTGGCAAAGCCTACCCCGAGGGCATACAGCACGCTGTCATCATACTGTACGCCGCCCCACGGCGAGCTACCGCCTTCGTTGGTCATCGTACCCCGGTAGAAGATCGAGACCCTGGAGACTGAGCCCGAGTCATGAACTCCAGGCACCACCACGCGGTGGTGCATCGTGTCATCAGCCGGCACGCCGTAGGTCTTCCATTCACGGGGCTTACCATCGATGATCACGGAGTCAATGCCGAGCCCCCTGAGATGAAACATGTACTCCCCGTTCTCAACGCGTGAGGTCCACGCAAGGCGCGTCTCAACGCGACCCTCGACAAGACGCTTTGCAGGATCGGGGAATCGCACATCCACATCATAGTTCAGCACATCAAATGCCTGTGAACGGAACAGCGTAGGACGCGAGATCTGTGCGCTGGCGCCGGAATGCATCAGCAGCGCGAGAACAATAAGGGCAAGGGGCTTGTGCATAGAGCGCTAATCTAACATGGTAAAAAACACGAGGGGCCGCAACGGATGTTGCGACCCCTCAGAAAGTCTTACTATTTGAGTGATTAACGGACGATGTTCAGCGGCAGCGCGAAAGCTGTTTGACCATTCGTCACGTGAACCATGACCATGCCAGTTGGAAGTTCGGCCGTTGGCAGTGCGATCGAAACTTCGCCGCCGGCAACCACTGTTGCAAGGCTTGCTAGCTCAGCGCCTGTGGTTGATACGATGCGGACGAACACTTCGCCAGCCTTCGCATCAAAGCGAACCGATGCCGAACCTGTTGTTGGGTTTGGCCAGAGATTCAGCGTTGCACCTACCTCGTTCAGTGGAACATCAACACTCGTTGTGCTCTTGTTGGTCTGCAGACCGATCGAGATCACACGCTCTGTAGCGCTTGGATCGAGAGTTACCATCTGTGTTGTTGGCTCGAACTCGAGGCGGTCGGCAACGATTGTTGACGTGCCGATAGCCATCTCGGAGAGTTCAAAGGCACCATCATTTTCGGACATGGCAAAGTCGACGATATCGCCGTTCTCATCGCGGGCGATAACGAGTGTACCAACAACGCCGTTGCTGCTCTCAACCTTATCGCCATCCTTCTTCACAATGCCGCCGCTCTTATCGAACACAAAGCCGCGCACCCGACCCTTGCCCTTTTCGCCCTTGACGGTGTCAAGTCGAATGTCGAACTGGACTGCCACCATAACATCACCGACGCTGACCCGTTGAGCCCCCTTCCATTCCTTGGCGGCAAGCTGACCCATCACCATCCATCCAGGGATGAATGGGCGTCCCGATGGCATACCCATGACGATGTACTCGCCTGGCTCCATGTCGGCAAAGAGATAGCCACCATTGGAATTCGTCTCAACTGTAAAGGCACCGGCCTTGGTCATGATCGTATCACCCTTTTCACCGATGCGCGTTGCAAAGCGATAGGCAACGACCTTGCCCACTACAGGCGCACTGGTATAGTGATTCACCATCGTGCCGCCGAAACCATTATTCCGCGGCTGACGCTTGTCCATCGGGAAATTGATGTCCTTGATGTTCGCGGTAGCGTTGAGCAGCGTTGCCTGCGTTGCGTCGTTGGTGTTATTCCAGAACTCAGCAAGGTATTGGGCGTTGGCATTGTCCCGTGTGGCAATCACACGCACCATGGCTGTGTAATTCACACCAGATTGGATCTTGGCTTCGTAGGTGCCATCGGTGCGTGTTTCTGCGTTCACAACGCGATAGCGGTCATCAACTGCTCCGACTTCCTTCGACTTGCATTCGAAGACAACCACAGCCTTCACCGGCTCGTTAGTTACAGCATCAAAGACGCGTCCTTCGGCAACAACCAGCACAGGCTCTGGACGAACCTTCACGCTGAAGTCAACCTTTTCGGTGGTGTTGCAGGCAACAACAACGTCCTTCGCATCGGCAAGCTCCAGAGCATCAGCGTGCCACTCGGAATAGAACGTCTTTCCTTCGATGCGAAGCTTGTAGGTTCCTTCTGGAAGGCTGATCGTGTAGGCGCCATTCTTGATCTCGCCCTTGTAGATAGGACGATAAACCGAAGATGATGAGCCGTTGTCCTTCTTGACAACTTCCTGACGCCATGCGGTGACAACACCTTCAAGCTTGGCCGTTGCAGCAGGATCATCAAAGGTCACGACACCGGTAATGCTCGCACAGCCCTTTTCGGAGGGCTTGCCTTCTTTGATCTCAAGTGCAAAGCTTTGCTTGACGATGGTCTCGACGCCGTTGATCGTTGCTTTTGCTGCGATCACAACGTCGTACTTGCCAACAACAGGGTTCTCCCACATGAGAAGGCCTGTCTTGGCATCGATCACCATGCCCTGTGGGGCGGTAACAATGGAGTACGTTGGCACTACGTTGCCGTTTACAACTCCTGCACGGGCCGGATAGGTGTAGCGAATGCCTGCTGTTCCAGTCTTGATCGGATCGGTGAGGAACTTCAGAACCTGCTCGGTGCCATCGGTGACCGTCAGCACGTACGATTGACGAACATCGTAGGTCTTGCCGTCCTTTGTTACATAGGCCGTAACGACGATCTCATAGCGACCGGCGCGTGGTTCGTTCCACACGATCTTGCCACCATCGGTGATCGTCATACCGTCCGGACCCGCGACAAGCTTATAAGTCACCGGACCAGAAGCAGATGTCTCAACCTTCGTCTGGTAGTAGTACGCTTTGCCAACAAAACCCGACGTTACCGGTACAGAAACAAAGCGAATCACCGGAGCATCCGGCGTCTTCACCTCGAGGGTCACGATTGCTGATCGAGGACCTTCACCATTTGTCCACTGGCCACGCACGTAAAACGTGTACGTGCCTGCCTTGATCGTCTGGATGGTGAATGAATAGCGATTCTCGCGGTTACCGGCGTTGTGCAGCACCGTGCCGATCATCGCGAACTTGGACATGTCTTCGGTGATACCTGACGCCTGATGCACAGAGTATTTGCCCGGAAGTGGCGTGTAATCGGCGATGCCGTTCCACGAGAGAACGACGTACCCGGACAGGCCGTTGGCAGATGCCGTATAGGTTGCCGTCAGTCCCGTAGGAGCTGGATACTGTGTTTGTGCCTTCACCGACAATGTGCTGGACACGACTGCCAGTGCAACGAGCACAAACCGTCGAATCGCGAAAGAAATTTTCATGGCGATTCTCCTTGATTAAGTGAATTGAATGTGCAAATGACGAATGAAAAGGGGCCTCACAGACGGTGGCGTCTTGCACTGCCACCCACAAGAAACCCCGACAAGTAACAAAGTTACAGCATCCCAGATACTACAGCACCAGGGTAAACGTACCGAGGATCTGCTCCTGCCGCGCTGGACGGAAGTAGTTGTCCTTATTCAGGAACAGGTAAAGGGTAACCGTAACCGTACGGGGCTTACCAGCCTCCCGGGGATGTTCGGCGATCACCATTGAGGCGGTATTGGTTTTGTCATCCGACCAGTACGTCTGGAGTCCCCCCCAGGTCTGACCAAAATTCGCCCGCATTTCTACCTGCCTGTTCGACAGCATGATGATCATCCCATCGCCGAGGGCAGAGTCGAGACGCAGACGAAATGAATGCAGCAGTGGCGACTTCCCAGCCGTATCGACGGCCTCCATGGCTACATCAAACCAGAATCGCATCGGCGTCGTGGAAGTGTCGACTTTGAAGGTGGGAAGCCCCTTGACCGCAAACGAACCATAGGCCGTGGTGAACGAAACAGCCGTTGATGTTGGCGTAGCCAGCGGTGCCGGGGTAACGGGGGTCTCCTTGCGCGGAGCAGTGGTATCCAGTGGCGAACTACACCCCGTGCCACCTAGCAGCGCGGCAAGCGTGACAAGGACAACAAGGATTATTGTGCGTGAACGTTTCATGATCGCATCGTCAGGTGGTGAGTGTTACAGGCGCACAAGTACGCCATAGGTGAGACCATACTTCGAGGCCGTAAACCATCGGTTCTGGTGATTGAATGCCAAGGCCGTGCCCTCGACCCCGATCATAAACGAAAGCGGTCCGGCTGGTGCATAGAGCACACCTGCCGAGGCACGCCCGAGCGGACCGAACTCGGTCCCACCGATTAGACCCTGAGCAAACGGTGAAAAACCACTTGTGCCGATTTCCGGAAAAACGTGACGGTAGCTGATGCCTGCCCATGTGGTAAGGGGCTGAAGCTCGAACTGAACAACCTGCTGGTTGCGGGTACCCTGGAACACCATCGGGAAAGACTCCGCACCAACTTCAAGTCCAACGGCACTCGATGGCGAGAGGCGATACATCATTCCGATTCCCACGTTTTCGTACCAGCCGGTCTGCGCCGGAACGGAAAGCGGTGCTGACTGACCATTGAGTCCGCGCATGCTTAGAGAAAACGATGGAGAATGAATCATGGGGCTGATTGGCTCGATACCCATCGTGCCGATCACTCGTTCCTGCGTTTCTCTCTGCACGGTTATCGTCGATGTCAGGTCGACAGGCACAATCGGAATGAGCTCATCCTTGGCTGACTGCGTTTGAAGGGAGGTTTGCTCACGCTGTACTGCTGCATCGGCAAGCTGCGCCCGCAGCTCTTTGTTTTCTGCAACCAGACGCTCATTGATCGGAGACGGACGTTCGACAATGCGCTCGGTAACACGCTCGATCACGCGTGGCGTAGCGGTCGGCGTCGTTATCTGCACCGGGGCCGCTACACTCGGTTCGGGCGGGGCCTGCTGAGCCCCCTGACTCGCATAGCCGGAAGAAGGGGCTTGCCCTGCAGTCTCATCAGCCGAACTCGTCTGCATCACGGTGTAGGTGATACCGGCAGCAGCCAGAGCCGACATGATCGGTATGCCGATCTTGGCCAGCCACGTGCTCATCATCCCGCCGGATTGCGCGATTGCTCCAGCACCGGCGGCACCGGCAAACGGCGCAGCAAAGCCAAGTCCGGCAAAGACAGCGTTCGTGAGGGATATCGGCGGCACCAGCGTTGCTCTGTCCTGCTGGATAGCCGTCCGTATAGCAAGCTGCTGCACGAATTCGGCGCGGAGTTCCGAGTCGTTGGCCAGCTTGCCAAACAATGCCGCCTCTCCGGCAGAGTCTAGCTCGCCGTCGAGAAGGTCGTTAATGAGTTGTGAATGGGGCATGGTCAGGTTTCAGGTTTTGGGTTTGAGGTTTGAGGTTTGAGGTTTGAGGTTTGAGGTTTGAGGTTTGAGGTTTGAGGTTTCAGGTCACTCGTCATCGGTCACTCCGTAACTCCGTAACTCTGTAACTCCGTAACTCCGTAACTCTGTCATCACAGCTCATCCAAATACGGTTGAAGAATCTCCCTGATCCGCTGCCGGGCGCGGAAGACGCGCACTTTGGCTGTATCAAGTTTGATGTTGAGGAGAACGCAGATCTCGTTGTAGGACAGTCCGTCGTATTCCCGCAGAACAAAGGCTTCGCGCATGTCGTGGGGCAGCAGCTCCATGGCCATGTTTATCAAACTCAGCATCTCGTTACGTTCGGCCTCGCGGGATTCGCCGGGGTTGTATATGGCATCTTCAAACTCGACGTTTTGCGTTGCTATCCGCTTCTTTTCGTTCAGGCACAGATTACGGCAGATGGCCAGCGTATATCCACGTACGTTCTCGAGGTGTTCCATGCGTTCAGCAGACTGGTACAAACGGATGAACACATCTTGGAAGAGGTCATAAGCGGCATCACGGCTTCCGAGTACCCTCATGCAGTAGGCAAACACGTTCGGAGAAAGTCTCGAATACAGCTCGGCGAACGCCCCCTCCCGATGCTCCGTGCGCAGCAAGGCAAAGAGCTCGGTGTCGGTATATTCGGTGTATCCGCCTTTCATCACCGTAAAGTAACAGATATTGCGCCAAAATGTTACCTGCCGCCGAGGGTATTAAGTACCAGCTTATCCGCAGCCGCCGGCGCACCATCTCGGTAGAGGTCGACCATAGCTCCAACGTGATCGTGAGAGCCCCTTCATGGGTGTCCGCCCGGGAGATCCAGCGTTTTGTGTACGACCGGCATGATTGGATTTCCGGGAAGGTTGCCGAAGCGCATGCCCGCCGGACAATGATCCCACAGCGAACGGCCGATAATCAGCTCTATCATCGAGGTTCACTTCTGTCATGGGGCTGGCAGGACGCCGATATCATCCTCCCTGGCTCGACCCTTCCGCATCAGGCCGAGTCGTGGCTCGCTACCTGGCAGCGACGTCAGGCCGAGCAGGTGTTCTCATCGGTGATCCACGAATACCTGCCCCTTCTCGGAGTGCCCGCCCTGCGGTATACCGGACTTCGGCTCCGAAAAATGAGGCGTCGCTGGGGTTCGTGCACCCGAACAGGGATGATCACGCTAAATGTACACCTCGTTCGGACGCCTGATATCTGCATCCGAGGCGTGGTCGTGCATGAACTGTGCCATCTGGTCCATCTGGATCACGGACCGGGGTTTCGCTCCCTGGTTGCCGAAGTATATCCAGATTTTCGTCTATCGGATACACTTTTGTCTGGTTGGAATAGCATAATTGACATGCATTAACACAAATGTTCATCATTTATATGATATTCATCAACTACTTAATAATA
>JBJTEQ010000073.1:0-2108 GCA_046092945.1 Kapaibacterium sp. (SeqCode) | reverse complement strand
ACGAGTGACGATCGCACATTAGCCCACGGCGTAGCCGTGTCGCACGAAGTGTCGCTCCGGAGGAGTCCCGCGAAGCGCGTGAGGGACCGCGCCTGGGGATGAGTAACTCAGTACCTCCGTAACTCAGTACCTCCGTAACTCAGTACCTCCGTAACTCAGTACCTCCGTAACTCAGTACCTCAGTAACTCAGTAACTCAGTAACTCAGTAACTTCTCCATCTTCTCCCGTATCTCCGGCAGTGGGTTTTTGGTTAGCCCCGTTTCAAAATCGCGTCGGGCTTCTTCGGGACGTCCGGTGCGGAGATAGCCGATGCCGCGGTTGAGATAGGCATCGGCTGTGGCGTCGGGACGCGAGATGGCAACCGTGTAGGCGGCAATGGACTCGTCGATCTTGCCCATCAGGCCGGCCAGCAGGCCAAGGCGTTCGTAGGCGTCGGTACGGGGCGACTCAGCGCGCATAACGTTGCGCAGGTCCGGATATGCCAGCTCGGGCTTGTTGGCCTCGAAGTAGTAGATGCCCCGGAGCACGTAGATCATGATGTAACCATCCGAGAGGTTGGCGCGCAGCACCTCGTCGGGCGTGCCGGTGTTGCCGGTGCGCTCAAGGATACTCGTCCAGATGGTTTCGGTGTTGCGCCACATGCCCACCTGACGGAACGTCATCGCCCCCTGTACTAGCGTGAATGCCACCACAAGCGTCCACACAACAACGCGCCAGCGACGCAGCAGGATGCCAATCAGCGGAAGGAGCACACACAGCATGCCGATCATCGGAATGTAGGTGTAGCGGTCGGCCATGATGACCATGCCAACCGAGATGATCTGCAGGACGATAACGATCGTTATGGAATAGAACATCATACCGAACGGTAGTATCACTGAAGCGTCAGACGGATCGCTCTTGTCGCCGGCGGCACGTCTGCGATGAACCATGAACGGCACAACGACCATCGCAATCACGATGAGCGGCATTGCATAGGCATACCAGGGCAGCGTAAATACGTTGTTCACCGACGGGTATGGATAGAAGGCATTTAGTCCGACCGGCCAGATGAAGTGAACCCAGTACATCACGAATCCGTAGGACGCAATCAGCAGGCGCTCCAGCGCCGAGAACGTTGCGGCATCGGCGATTGCGCCGCCGCTGCTCTGCGTGCGAAGCGTCAGCAAACCAATGATGATCGATACCACAAGGAAGGGGGCTTTCTCGGCAGCAGTGCGAAGGGATATACCCCGCCCCTTGAGAACATCAAGAAGCACCAATGTGAGCGGAAGCATCACCGCACTCGGCTTTGAGAGCGCACTGAGCACAAAGGCACCGAAGGACGCAATCAAAAGCCGGCGCGAGCCGCGATCGATGTAGCGCAGGTAGCATACAAGCGACAGAACAAACCACAGACCATAGAGCACGTCCTTGCGTCCGGATACCCAGGCAACACTCTCCACATGCAGAGGATGGATGGCAAACCACAGCGCGCCGATCTCCGGTAGCCATGCGTGACCCCGGAGCAGTCCGCGCAGTAGGAGAAGAACCAGCAGGGATGTGGCGATGTGCAGTGTCAGGTTCACCAGCGCAAAGGCCCGGGCGCTGGGTCCAAAGAGCTTGTAGTCAACACCCAGTGACAGCACCGTAAGCGGATGATAGTTGCTTGCCACCGAGGTCTTGGGATCGAAGATCGTCGGGATCACGCTCAGCCGAAATCCCTTCACCAGCTTCTGCGACGTTACGTAGGCGTTGTCGTCGTATGCCGTGAACTGCTTCGTTGAATCAAACAGGTCGGCATACACCACCAGGCTCGCGATAGCGATCGCCACTGCCACAAACAACGTCGAGAATCTGTTGGAAGGTGTCATGGGGCGAAGCTACGGAGCAGGTGTGAGGTTTTAGGTGTGGGGTTGATGGCGCCCCGTGCTCTTCGCGCAATAAGGAATCACGATTCCCTCTTCACGCTCCATCCGAAGGGAGGGTCGCAGCATGCTGCGACCCTACGATCGGATGACGATGTGATGTTTCCCACCCCGGAGCGGTCCCTCGTCGCTGCGCTCCTCGGGATGACGCCCCGTGCGCTTCGCGCACGCGTGGGGTGTGAGGTTTGGGGTGTTAATCC
>JBJTEQ010000072.1:0-15359 GCA_046092945.1 Kapaibacterium sp. (SeqCode) | reverse complement strand
AGGCACATCGCCGAAGGCACATCGCCGAAGGCACATCGCCGAAGGCACATCGCCGAAGGCACATCGCCGAAGGCACATCGCCGAAGGCACATCGCGCGCAGCGCACAACTACGCCGAAGGCGTACTCTTACTCGCAGCGTGCAGAACGCTCAGGTTTGTCTGAACCTTGGCAAAGACACTGTCGGGCGGGAAGGTGCTATCGCGACGCGGATGACCGGCCGGTGTGTCCATGAGAAGTTCGATGGCCTCTTCGAGACGCTCAATGGCGTAGATGGCAAACGTCCCCTTCTCGACGGCATCAATGATCTCCTGCGAGAGCATCAGGTCGCGCACGTTCTGTTTCGGGAGCACCACGCCCTGGGTGCCGGTAAGCCCCTTATCGCGGCAGATCTCATAGAAGCCGGTGACCTTTTCGTTAATACCACCAACAGGTTGAATGTCGCCCTTCTGGTTGATCGAGCCGGTGATGGCAATGTCCTGCCGGATGGGGATGTTGGAGATGGCGCTGAGCAGTGCGATCATCTCGGCGGCCGATGCACTGTCTCCGTCGACGCCGCCGTAGGACTGCTCGAAGGCAACGCTTGCAGTGAAGGAGATGGGTTGGGCTCGTGAGAATAGCGAGCGCAGAAGTCCGGAGAGTATGAGGACGCCCTTTGAATGGATGGAGCCACTCATCTGCACTTCACGCTCAATGTTGATGATGCCGGCATTGCCGGCACTTACGGTTGCGGTGATACGCGCGGGCTTGCCAAAGGACACAATACCCGAACTGTAAACGGTGAGACCATTGATCTGGCCAACGCGAGCCCCCTTCACATCGATCAGCAACAGGCCCTTCTGAATGTTCTCGCGAATAACCTCGTCGGCCTTGGCACTACGCTTGTGACGCATATCGAGCGCATGCTGCACGTGCTCCCTGCGCACGAGTGACGAGCGCTTGGCACGCGCAAAGTGCGATGCCTCGCGATGAAGGTCGGCCACGTAGCTGAACTGCAAGGACACTTTATCCTGCGAATCGGTAAAGGCTACTGCCCACTCAATAATGGCAGCCGCCCCACCGCGGTCACAATGCAGCAGGCTCTCCTCGCTGGCAAGGTGCGAGAGGAAAGAGCAGTAGTTGCGAATCATCTCACTGGAACGGGGCGCATCAGCCTCGAACTCGGCATGCACCTTGAACATCTTGTGGAAGTCTTCATCGGCGGCCCACAGGGCCAGATAGACGGCTGGATCTCCGAGGAGGATCACCTTAACATCAACATTGATATGATCGGGCTTAATGGTCGTGATGGCCATCTGGGAGTCGCCAGCCTGGATCTCAATGCGCCCGTAGAGCATCACACGTTTGAGCGACGTCCACACGGCCATGTCGCTGAGCACGTCGATAGCATTCATCACAACAAACCCGCCGTCGGCACGCAAGAGTGAACCGGCCCGGATGTGCGTGAAGTCGCTCTGAATAAAGCCGCGAGCATCCATCCGCTTTTCGATGCTGCCGAAGAGCGAGATATATGTAGGAGCTGTCTCCACGATCACCGGGGCGGTGGAGGTCTCGTAGTTGTCAACAATGAGATTTACCGCCGTCATCCGCTCGAGAATGCGAGCGCTTTCTTCGATGGACTCATCGGTGACGCCAGCCTCCCTCGCCCGATAAACACGGACATATTCATCGACGTTATCAAGGACGAAGTCAGCAACACCTTCGATGAATGTCTTTACGCGGTCGCGCGGAAAACTCTGCAGCATCTCCTCGAATACCGACCGAAGAAGGATTCCCACGGCAGCCTTGTCAAACTGCGAGATCTCCCGCCGGAAATCCGTGAGGACGCGCAAGGAGCGACGACCGATCTCTGCCAGCTCCTCCTGATACGTTCCATAGGAACTGGCGATAGCATCGGCCTGCTGCTGGGTGATCTTGCCCCCTTCGACGAGCTCATCAACATCGTCGATGGTCACAGGCTTGCCATCGATCACGGGAAACACTTCCGGACGCGTGCCGGATTCATCCTGAAGTTGACCAACCACGAAGCCCGATGGACGGATCTTCTGATCGAACTCCGTCAGGACGTGCTTTTCCTTGTCTTGAAAGTCTTGAATGATCTTCTTGCGTGTCGACTGAAACTGTTCTTCCTCGAAGAGCTGCGGAATACGCCTGCGAATAACGGCAATGCACTCTTCCATCATGCGACGGAAGATGCGCCCCTCACCGGCCGAAAAGCGCAGAAGCACGGGATGCTCGGGATGCTTGAAATTGTGAACGTAGGCAAAGTCATAAAGAGTTGGACGTTCCGCCTTGACCTCATCCAGGATCTGGCGTACCGTGGTCATCCGTCCGGTACCCACCACACCGCTCGCCCAGATATTGTACCCCTGACTCCGGATGCGAGCGCCCATCTGCAAGGCCTCGATAGCCCGCTCCTGTCCCACGATCTTCTGAAGGGGGCGAACCTGCTTTGTGCTGCCGGTAAACGGCAACGCCTTCGGTGGACAGGTCCAGCGAAGCTTGGCAGCAGGGAGTGCGGTGACGCGCATTCGTTTCATTCCTCGTTCTCCTGTGGTGATACACCGACGATGCCCCATTCATCAACTCGACACAGTTCATTCATTCGACAATGCTCGCACACTGATGCCGTTGGCTGCACTGGAAACACTCCGGCACGGATCGATTCCGCAAGTGCATCGGCATACACGAGGGTTGCATCCACCTGCTGCTGCAGTGGCATGTCGAGAATGTCGGCAAATGCCTTGGGTCGTTGCGACTGCTTGATCGACGCAAAATCTTTCCAATGCTTCACCGCCGGCGAATACAGCACCATCTGTACCCGTGGGTCATCAGTCTCGTGGATCGTTGTTCCGAAAGATCTATACATAGCAGCAAGGGGCTCGTTCGGCACGTTGTGACGCGTGAGCCATTCCGATGTTGCCCGCAGATAGATCGGCATCTGCGACAACTCCCCGTTCATGATCCGCTGTGTGGTGTAGCCACTGCTGGCACGGGGCTTATAATCCCCCACGATAAAGGACACGCCCTCGCCATCGGGTGCTAGATCAACACGATCGATCCGGGCAGTGATGGGAAGCGTTGCGAACCGACCATCGATCTCAATGGTGATGTCTTCGTTGAGCACGATCTCGAACAATGCCGGCGCATGACCTGTTTCTTCCTGGTAGGTGATCTCCAGCTCAAGCCATCGAAGTAGCAGTCCGGGCATGTTGGACGAACCTACCAGGGTATGACGTTCTACCTCGGCAAAGGTGTGCGTCCAGGCGTGCCTTTCAGCGTATTCATCAACAAGTTCACACAGCATCTGCCAGTACTGCTCGCTCCGGGCGCGCTGCAGCATCACTCTGCGTTCCAGCAAACTCTGTACTGTCACTGGACCAATCTCGGGCAGGGGCCGCACCCGCTGGAAGAACGTTGCAATGAGCTCGTGCAGCACATTGCCCCTTTCCAGCGGAGTTAAGCGTGCATCATCGCTTGTGGTGGTGTCGAGTCTGAGAACCTTTGTTGCGAAGTACCGATATGGACACTTCTGCATCTCGTCAAGACGCGAGGCACTCATACGTCTGCTGCACTCTTCTTCATAAAGGGGGCGTGCAATCGATGGGAGCGCGGACCCGGCAACAACCGATTGCGATGGGCGATAGGCCGATTCAATGGGGTGCGTGGAAGTGTTCTGCCGCGAGAGCGTTGGCGGCTGCAGATAACCTTCGCAGTCTCTCGGCAGCATGATGCGGAGCGACGAGGTGATGGTGAGGGAATCATCAACCCTCGTCGGACGCATCAACGTCAGACGCCTGCCATCGGCTGCGGAAAGAATGTCCGCCATGGCTTCCACATTCAGCCGCCGCAGTGCGTCGGGAATGATCTCGTCATCCAGAAGATGACTGGTTGACCGCGGAAACTCCCCTTCGACAAACCCGAGTACGATAACATGCTCGGCTTCGATCGAACGCATTTCTGCCGGACTCAGCACGGGAACGCCACGCTTCGGAGCATTGTCCTCGATCGATGTTGCCTCCACCATTGCCCACCAGCGCGACACGTGCTCGCCCAGCGGAACGTCGGCAAGATCATGGTCTTCGGCCACGCCACGGTAGAACTCCAGCACGTCCTTTAACGCCGTTACGGCTCGGAGCTCAGATTCCGCATCAAGGATATCTCCTTGCGTACGAGAACCAAGAGCTTCATCAAGGACGTCGATAAGCCCCATTTCATCAAGTATTGTCTGCCCAACAAGAGTCGTAAATGTTTTTACGCTAACAGGAACCGATGGATCAGTATTCAGGAGTTCAGCAAGACGCCTTACCACCTCCTGCGCGCGCACATACTCACGGACACTGCGCAATCGCGCCCATACGTCGTCGGAGCCAGTTTCCTCCGCGCGCTCCCGAGCCTGACGTGTGGCCTGCTCACCCCATGCGAGCCGATCAAGCCATTCGTTGATCCCCTCTCCACCGCGAATCCGATCGCGTCGGGCAATTTCCACAACGTCTGCTCCGCCCCGCGAGCGAAAGCGCTCAAGCAAGGGATCGCGGAACATCCGCTCAACATCGATTCGCTGCCACCCTCCCGTAAGCACACGACACACAGCATTTACCGCCGAGGCAATGCGCGATGCCGAGAGCGGACGCTGCGAAGTCGCCGTGATCGGCACGCCCATACGTTCAGCTTCCTGCACGAGCAGACGTCGATACGCACTCGAGCCAGCAATGCAGAGAACCATGCGTCCTAACGGAATGCCAGAGCCAACATCCGAGCGGACCATAGCCAGAGCCGACCGTACTTCGTCGATGCGCGAGGGAAGCACCGCGCATTGCGTCGTGGCTGGCTGGGGCTGCGCCTGCTCACCCCCTGCCTGCCATCCCTGCGCAACAAACCAAAGAATGTCCGACGATGTTGTGCTCGACGGAAGCTCGGCCATTGGCAATGGTTCGCTGCAGAAGCGAATGCCTACATTCCATCCGTGCCGGACAAGCTGATCAAGAAGACGTCGGTCCACAGGCGTAACGCCATGCGTATCAAGCATCACCAGCCGAGTATAGGCGCGTCCATCCGCGGCCATGTAGGGGGCGATAGAACTCTCGCTCAATCGATCCGCCAGAAGCCGAGCATACATACCACGGTCACAACCACGCGAGCCATAGATCTCATACAGCCGCTGCCACACCTCGGAGAGCTCTGCAAGCAGTCGACCCTTCCGTGTGTGACGTCCGATCTGCGCAGCAAGGCGCTCAACCGACTCAGGATCTGCCTCGTGCTGCGTCCACCGAACAATCTTCTCGGCCTGAACACCCAAGGCCATTACAGCGGGGTGCTCACGTCCGGCATCACGCAGCAGCACATCCACAGCCGACTCATGCAGAATGCGGGGTCCACCCGGCATTGCCTGCTGACCGTATCGCTTGATGAACTGCGCCATCGTCATCACCATCGGTGCCTCGCGCTGCGGATACTCTCGCAGCCATGCACGTAAAAACCGCGGCCTCTGGCGTGCTGTGGGAACGATCACAATCGCAGCGGCATCCGACAGACTCGTCATCACCTGCAACGACGTCTCTGCCTGCAGAGCTCGCGTCAGATCTGAACTATCGGATGATACAACCCACTGCGCCATGAAGAATCTCGATCGATGATTTTGAGGGTGGGCAATAATAGGAAGGCGACGACTTCACCGCCGTATTTTGCACCTATGCAAAACCTCTCATTCGCCGGCAACTTCGGCTGCCGACAAATTTCCGTTGTGCCGCTTCTGGCATTGTTGGCACTGCTCTGGGGTTGCTCTGCGGTACAGCCTGTGCGCGTCCTCGATACGGGGGCGGATGCGATCACTGCCTCAATTGGTGGTGCGGTTGTTCCGAATTCTTCTCCAACAGGCGTTGTGCCATATCTCACATCCGGTTATGCCTACGGACTCACGGATGATGTGACGCTGCATGGTAAGGCGCATCTTCTCATGGCGGCCTTTGGTGTGGCCGGACTCGACGTCGGCGCCAGCATGCGGGCGCTACGTCAGGACGGGGCCGTGCCGGAGATCACCGTGGGCGCTCAGGTTCTTGGCTTTGCCAGCCTTGTGCGCTCTGCACCGGCGCGGGTGTATCCGAACCTGACGGCGAATGCCTCGTGGTCAGTTGGTGAAACCTCGCTCGTGTATCTCGGCTCGCACGCAACGATACAGATCGATCCAGCGCGGACGCTGATAAGCCCCTTTGCCGGATATCAAGTCCTTGTCTCCAACGCCCTTCGACTGCAGGTTGAGGCCATCTGGCAGGCATCGAACGTGAACACGCTCAATGGCGTCTTTGAAGGGGAGTCCTCCATTGGAGGAACGGGCTCCTTCGGCATCTATCTCGGAGGAATGCTCGCACTATGAAACGCCACTTAATCGTCGCCTTTGCCGTTGCGCTTCTGAGCAGCGGATGTAGCATGGACAGCTTCCTGTTCAATACATTGCCGCTCGATTCTTACACGCTATCAACTACCGTCATCCCGGCAGCCAACCGCACAGAGGTCACGCTAAATTCTGGTAGTGAAACGCTCTACGGATACTTTGTGCGTCAGCCGGATTCGCTGCGTGTGGAGCCCCATCCCACAATCCTTTATCATCATGGCAACAAGCACAACATCGAAGCATACTGGGACCGCATGGAGCTTCTCTACCGCGCGGGCTTTGATGTATTCATCTACGACTATCGTGGCTATGGCCGCAGCACGGGAACCAGCACAGAGGACGGAATGAAGTCCGATGCTGCCGCCGCTTTGAACTATCTACGCTCACGCTCGGATGTTGACACTACACAGATCGTTGACTACGGGTACTCGCTTGGCGGATTCCCATGTCTGTACACGGCAACGCAGCTTCACAAGCCAAAGGCCGTCATAACAGAGTCGATCTTCGCCTCAAGTGAGGCGCTGATCCAGAGTGGTACCATCCTGAACATCCCGGGTGGCTACCTCATGGAAGGGGCTTTCGATAACCGCGCTCAACTTGTCAAGGTGACGTCGCCAATTCTCATGATGCACGGCACTGGTGATACGTTTGTGGGATACGAGGCCAATGGCAAGGTTCTCGCTGCTATCGCGCCGCAACCGAAGATCATTCGTTCGATCGACGGGGCAAATCACACCACGATACCGGCAACGCTCGGTGAGCAGAACTACATTGATCTTATCACAGCCTTTGTTCGGGGTAAATGAGCCATGTTCACCGGTCTTGTTGAAGAAACGGGGCGCATCATTGCCTCACGACCAACCGCCACTGGACGTCGACTCATTGTTGAAGCACAGCTCGTGCTCGGCGATGCAGCGATCGATCACAGCATCGCAGTCAACGGCGTATGCCTCACCGTGGTCGAGCTCGACGCAACATCGTTCTCAGCCGACGTTATCGCCGAGACACTCAAGAAGACAACGATCGGCTCTCTCGCTGTTGGCACATCCGTGAACCTCGAGCGGGCACTGCGCCTCGGAGACCGCCTCGGAGGTCACCTTGTGCAGGGTCATGTCGACACCACCGGCACCATCGATACCATCATCGATGACGGCTCCGTCTGGGAAATGTGGGTGCGCTTTGCCCCTGAATACCGCCGCCTTCTCATCCCTATGGGCTCCATCACCATCGACGGTATCTCTCTCACTGTTGCCGAACTCGACGGCGAACGCCTGAAAGTGGCCATCATCGCTCACACGCTCGCTGTTACGAACCTGCGCAATGCCCGCGTCGGCAATCAGGTGAACCTGGAGTTTGATATGATGGCGAAGTATGTGAACAGGTTTGAGGTTTGAGGTGTGGGGTTTGAGGTTTTGAACCTCAGCCCTGCGAAAGAGGCGTCATCCAGAGCGAAGATAGATTCCTGCTTTCGCAGGAATGTCGACAACGTACCTCCGTACCTCTGTAACTCAGTACCTCTGTAACTGCGCGAAGCGCGAAGTACCTACTCCTCAAATCCTGCCGGCACATACGTACTGCGCGGCATGTGGGCGGCGCGCCAGAGCACGGTGGTGGCAAGGCGGGAGATGCCGAGCAGATCGGTGAAGTTGATCTTGCTTACCTCGTCAGTCACCTTATGGTAGTCTTGGTGTTCGCCGGTGAAGTAGAACAGCACCGGAATGCGCTTCATGGCAAACGAGGCCTGATCGCTGCGGAAGAAGTACTGCTCGATATCGTAGGCAAGGGAAAATGGCGCGGATGATTTAGTATTCTCTTCTTCGTTGATGCGCACAAGATCCGGACAGCGTTCATTGCCGCCGATTGACACCTTGTTTTTTTCGCACCGACCGATCATATCGGTGTTTATCATCGCTACGCACTTGTTCATCGGAAGGGGCGTATTGGCCACGTAGGCCTTGGAACCGAGGAGCCCCTTTTCCTCGCCTGAGAATGCAACAAAGACGATGCTGCGATCTGGACGTGTCGTAGATGAAGCGAGCGCTTCGGCAGCCACCATCAGACTGGTGGTTCCGGAAGCATTATCGTCGGCCCCATTGTAGATCGAATCGCCCTGGGCATTGGGCCTGCCCACGCCAACGTGATCATAATGCGCCCCCATCACCGCGTATTCATCGGGCAGCTTTGCGCCACGCAGAATGCCGGCAACGTTGTGAACAACGATCGGCTCCGGAGCGAGCTTCACGGCAGTTGAGATGGTGATACCATCCATGCGGCGGACGATTGGACGATACGACGAATCGATCTTCAGCACGATCGTCCGCAGCGTGTCGAGAGGTCCGAGTATGGCATACACAACTGCTTCACCCACATGATGCACGGGCAGCGCATTGGGTCCATCAGGTAGGGTTAGCCCCCTACCGCTGCGTCCGGCATTCGGGAACAGAGCTGGCCATGAATATCCGGTAACAAGGGGCTTGCGTGGCGCACGGATGGCATCCACGAGCAGGACGGCAGAAGCCCCGTGACTGAGGGCGTTACTGACCTTGTGCTGCACGCCGGCATAGCGCGTGAAGACGGGACCGCGAAACTTCGCCGTATCCCCTCCATCGGGCTCGCCGCGCAGGGCCAGCACAACGTGACCCTTCACATCGATTCCGGCGTAGTCATCGTAGTCGTACTCGGGTGCTGTGATACCAAAGCCAACAAAGGTTACCGGCAAGTCTTTGACGATGGTTTCGCCCGTTGC
Source organism: Kapaibacterium sp. (SeqCode) (assembly GCA_046092945.1). GTDB lineage: Bacteria > Bacteroidota > Ignavibacteria > Kapaibacteriales > Kapaibacteriaceae > UBA10438. The sequence continues at coordinate 6,224 of JBJTEQ010000072.1, read as the reverse complement.
ATCAAACGGAACAAAGTCCTTGCCGAGCTTGAACTCCTGCGTGACACCGTTGCGTGTAACCTTCAGATACGTTACTGCCTTTGCGGTGTCGAGGTCCGGACGATACAGCGTGTACGGCAACTTGTATGATGCGCCAAGGGGCTCCAGGCCTATCCGCTTGAACTGCTCGGCAATGTAGTCTGCCGCCTTCTCCAGCTCGGGTGATGGGGTATTGCGTCCACGCATGGAGTCGGACGCGAGAAAGTTCAGATGACGCTCATACCGCTCCTGCTTGAAGGCGTCAAAGGCATCCTTCGGAATTGACTGCTGGGCAATGGCGGTGGTACAGACAAGCGATACACAAACAACGGCACGAACGAACATCTTCATGAAAGGCGCATGGTAATGGTGACGCGGCACTGATTGTCCGCACAATCAACGGTTAAGGTTTCAACAAGATTGCGGACAACCCAAAGCCCCCTGCCACTCGGCAGTTCACGATTACTCTCCGTCGTCGGATCAGCAATCGCGGCCGGATCAAATCCGCTTCCCTCATCGACGACAACGATAACAATTTCCTCGTTGCCGATATCGACGTTCAGCATCACCGTCCGCTCTGCCTGACCCTTGTTCCCGTGAATGATCGCATTCGTTACGAGCTCTGTAGCCACCAGCACAACATCGTGCTGCTTCCCCGCCGACATATTCATCCACCCAGGAAGTCCGGAAAGCGCAGGTTGAATAGCTCGGATGCTGTGCACCACCGTGGGTAAGCGAAGAGTAAGCATGGGCGCAATATCGTCATCCCTGCGAAAGCAGGGATCCATGCGAAACATCGTCATCCCTGCGAAAGCAGGGATCCATGCGATTGAAGATGGATTCCTGCTTTCGCAGGAATGACGATCCCCCCCTAAAGCCCAACATTACATCGCAACAGCAGATTCGGGAGCTTGCGCTCGCTCACCACATTGATGGTCTGGAATTCGTACCAGCCGGTGAGCGAGAGGATGGAGCCGCCGCGGGAAGAGTAGCGGAGAGCTACCTCGGGTCCGATGGAGTGGAGAGAGCCGGTGGAGATGGATGGCTGACCGATACGGATGCTTGATTGGTCGAGCTGGTACAGACGCAGGCCTGCGCCGGCCTCGACGTTATTAAGGGGGCGGGCCATGAACATGAGCTTAAGGAGATACTCAAGATTGCCGGTCTCGGGCGACTCCGAGAACGAGCTCCAGCGGAAGGTAGAACGTTCAAAGTAGCGCAGCAGGATGGGCGACTCGATGGCAACGCGATCACTCACACGTATGCGGATGGAATCGCGATACGACAGCTGACGAAACGAAAATGACCGCGCAGACGTGGCGGTGCTTCCCTCGTAATCGTAGGCCGTGTAGTTAGCAAGGATCTCGAACTGCGGCTGCATCATCACATTCTTTGTGCGCAGGTGAAACGATGGCGACAACCGCACGGAGCGGTTGATATTGTTCAATGCGCTTCTCGAGGCCTTGAGGAAGACCAGGTGCAGGAACTGACCCGACAAGCCCACTGACATACTGAGTGCGCTTGATACGCGACGTCCATAACTGAGTGACAAACTCGAGGCAAGCTCATCGCGATCGTCATCGTTGGTGGCGCTCGGTGTATCGTAGCGCAGAAGCCAGGATGCCGCATCCACTCGCATGGTGTCGACGGGCGACATCACCCATTCCAGGCGGGCTAGGCCCCGTGTGCGAAAGGTCTCATTGTCGCGCTGAAACTCCTGCGACCGCGTTGCCAGCAGGTCCGTCACCGATACGCCATGCACGTCCTGCACGCCGTTGCGCTCGCTGCGCTGAAAGACCGAGCCCACAACGGAGGCCCGAAGATTCGAGTACGTCCATTGAAGAGATCCCGATACATCAACCACGAGCTCATCGAGACGCCGACGCACCTCGGTAATGGGCACATTGGCAAGGGGCTCGGCATACGAACGTTCAATGCCATTCGACTGTAATGTGCCGTCAAAGCCGATAGACAGCTCAGGGTTGACGGCATAGATGATAGCGCCAGTTGCATCGAAGAGCCGCTCTCGACGCTGCTCAACGTTCAACGGGGCCGTTGATGAGACGGAGGTGAAAAACTGACGCGAGCGGTCGGTAGATGTTACCGACAATCGCATCACCGAGCCCTCGGCAAGCGTGCGCTCAACGCGCGCGATCAAGTCCACATCGCTGTTCGATCGCCGCGTATCAAGTCTCTGCCAGTCCGCCGTCATGCGTCCATCTAGGAGCCACTGGTCCACCTCCAGCGCGCGCACCACCCCCACCACAGCCGCCAGTGGTCCGGCTGCCTGCACGCCCAGCTGTGTGGATGACTCGCCCCCTGCCACGGCTTCGATCGTAGCTTTCGGTAGTATCTCGTAACGCAGTCCGGCAAGCGCGCCAAGGCGCTGAAGCGAATTCAGTCCGATACTGCGTGAGTCCTGCGAAAGCGTCCACCCCTGACGCACCACGGCCGAGAGAGTGGAGCTGACGGGTGTGCTAAAGGTGACCTGCGACTGCTGATCATCGCGCGTGGCCAGTGTGCTCGTGCGAAAAGCCGTGGACCGGAATTTGTTAAACAGCGTTATCGTCCCGAAGGACGTCGGCAGATCAACATCCACATTGCCGGTCCACACGAACGTGTTCGTGATCTTATCAACGCCAAAGTCGATGCCCCTTCGCTGTCCGGCATCGGGACGCTCCAACAAATGGGCAAGTTGCTGCGCGCTGCCCACCACCACTCCAAGAAGGAGCATGGCAGCAATGACCGGGGCTCGACCCTTACCCGATGATCTCCAGCCGGGCAAAGGCAACCATGAGCTGTTTGCGTTGACCATTATCGAAGAGCACCGTGGCCTTTTCATTCTGTCCGCCGCCGCTGATCGCACTGATAGTGCCGGGACCAAACATCGGATGCTCTACGCGCTGACCCACCCGCAGGGACGGGGCTCCTGCCGACGGCGCATTGCGGTTCTTCGGCTGCGACGCGCTGGTGTAGCGCTTCGGCATCGGTATCTGCGAATACTCGTTATGCTCCACGGCGCTTGGTCGCTGCGGCGCCCTTCCCTGCGTCGACGGGAAAGGGGCTTTCTGCGGCTGCGGCCGTTGCTGCGTTATGGCAGTTCCGGTCATGCTACGTCCGGAAGGAGCAATGGTGTCCTTGTCGATCTCGGCAAGGAACATTGATGGACGCGAGAAGGTGATTTCTCCAAAGCGGTAGCGCTGCTCGGCATACGAGAGCACCAGCTGCTCGCGTGCCCGCGTGATACCCACGTAGAGCAACCGGCGTTCTTCTTCCTGCTCATCCGGATCCTGTTCGGCCTTGGCCAGCGGGAAGAGTCCCTGCTCAAGTCCGGCGATCACCACAAGAGGAAACTCCAGCCCCTTAGCAGCATGCATGGTCATCATCGAAATGCGATTCGTTCCCATCTGCGGATCGTCGGTATCACTGATGAGCGAGATCTGCTCGAGGTATGTAACCAGCGTCAACTCGTCGTTCAGCTCCTGCTGCTCGGCGATATGGTCCAGCACCCGCTCGATGTTATTCCACCGGTCAAGCGAGTCTTCGCTCTGCTGCAGTTTGTACATCTGCGGGAGCCCCGTGGCCTCGATATAGGCCTGTGCCAGAGATGCAGGAGAGAGCTCGTTGACGAGTTCGCGGTGACGGTTGATGATGGACATGAAGTCCGACACGGCCTTGATCGTGCGTCCCTGCATCAGCGGAATGCGATCGATCTGGTTCAGCGCGGCAAAGAACGACAGCTGATTCTGCACCGCGTACTGCTGGATGCGCTCAATGCTGGTATTGCCAATGCCCCGCGCCGGCTCGTTGATCACCCGCAGGATGCTCTCGCTGTCATCGGGGTTCACAAGGATGCGCAGGTAGGCAAGCGTGTCCTTGACCTCTTTGCGTTTGTAGAAGCTCACGCCGCTCACGATGTGATAGGCCATGTTGGACCGACGCAAGGCGTCTTCCAGGGCCTGAGACTGAGCATTTGTGCGGTAGAGAATGGCCACATCCTTTGGCGAGTAGCCGTGTGAGGCCATGCGCGAGCGAAGTGTACGCGTGATCATCTCGGCTTCCTCACGGTCATCCCGGCAGGCCAGCACGGTGATCTTCTCTCCCTCAGGATTATCGGTCCACAGGTCCTTCTTCAGCTGACCTGAGTTGCGCTTGATCACGCTGTGCGCAGCAGCGAGGATGGTCTTGGTGGAACGGTAATTCTGCTCTAGGCGCACAACCACTGCCTTGGGATAGTCCCGCTCAAAGTCCAGAATGTTGCGGATGTCCGCACCACGCCAGCGGTAAATGCTCTGGGCATCATCGCCCACAACGCACAGGTTGCCATGACGCGAAGTCAGCATGGAGATCACCGTGTACTGCGATCGATTGGTATCCTGATACTCATCAACCATGATGTAGCGGAACCGCTCCTGCAGCGTGGCCAGCACGTCGGGATTGTCGCGCAGAAGAACAATGGTGGCGTTGAGCAGGTCATCGAAGTCCATCGCATTGCTCTGACGCAGACGTCGTTCATACTGCTCGAAGATCTGTCCGGTCTGCTGCTCCACAACAGACTTGGCCGAGCGGGCATACTCCTGCCACGACATCATCGTGTTCTTGGCCGACGAGATGCGATTGCGCACGCCGCTCGGCGGCAGCACCTGCTGCGAGACCCCCAGCTGATTCATCACTGACTTGATGGCCGCGGTCTGATCATCCGTGTCGTAAATCGTAAACGATGGTGTATAGCCGATACGCTCGGCGTACTGACGCAGAATGCGGGCAAAGATGGAGTGGAACGTGCCGGCCCAGATCGACCGGGCGGTCTGCTCACCCACCAAGTGTCCGATACGCTCCTTCATTTCCTGAGCCGCCTTATTGGTAAAGGTCAGCGCAAGGATCTGCTGCGGAGCAACGCCATTGCGGAGCATGTAGGCAAGGCGGTAGGTAAGAACGCGCGTCTTGCCACTGCCGGCTCCGGCAATGATCAGCAAGGGGCCTTCGATACTGCGGACAGCTTCGGCCTGACTTTCGTTCAGACCATTGAGCAGGTCTTGGCCACGGAGCTGACCTGGCTCGGAGGGGACAAGGTTAAGCATGGTGGTGGGTTACTCCTCACCGCCACCGGACTTCTTCACATAGTCCGTGTAGTAGAATCCGTCGCCCTTGTAAATGATTCCTCCGCCACTGATGAGTCGCTCAACGCTGCCCGTGCCGGGCGCCGTGCCCGAGCACAGCTCCGGCGGACACACCGTAAGGGCATCATCTTTCATTGACTGCTGAAGTTCAAATGTTGCGCCGCACGTGGTGCAGCGGTATTCATAGGTCGGCATGCGTGGTAGGTCGGGTCGATTAAAATTCAACAAATCCGGTCTTCTTATAGACCTTGCGCAGAACCTTGCGGGCCCGCTCACGGGCTGCTTCAGCCCCCTGACGGAGCGTGGCACGCAGAGTATCTTCGTCGGCACGCAGTTCGGTGTAGCGCTGGCGCACCGGACCAAGAAACGCAACGATGGCCTCGCCAACGGCTTCCTTGAACTCGGCGTAGCCGAGGCCCGAAAACTCTTGCTCGATCTCGGCCGTGGTCTTGCCCGTGGTGATCGAGTACAGCGTCATGAGGTTGGCAACACCGGCCCGCCTTTCGTCGTACACAATATCGGTTCCGGAGTCCGTTACCGCGCGCTTCACCTTCGAGCGGATGGCATCGTCTGTGTCGACCATAAAGATCGTGGCCCGCTCATTGGGATCGGACTTCGACATCTTCTTTTCCGGTTCCTGCAGGGACATGATCTTGGCACCGACCTTCGGGATGAAGGGCTCGGGCACGGTGAACGTTGGGCTGTAATGGTAATTGAAACGCTCGGCTAGGTTACGCGTCAGCTCAAGATGCTGGCGCTGATCCTCTCCAACCGGCACGAGGTCCGCGTTGTAGAGGAGGATGTCGGACGCCATCAGAATCGGATAGGTAAAGAGTCCCACGTTGACGTTGTCCGCATGCATGGCGCTCTTGTCCTTGAACTGCGTCATGCGCGAACACTCACCAAAGCCCGTCAGGCACGTGAGGATCCACGACAGCTGCGTATGCTCGGGCACGTGCGACTGCACGAACAGCGTGGACACCGTAGGATCGATGCCGGCGGCGATATACATGGCCGCTACGTCCAGTGTGCGCCGACGCAGCTTAGCCGGCTCCTGGCGGACGGTGATGGCATGCAGGTCAACAA
>JBJTEQ010000071.1:0-4067 GCA_046092945.1 Kapaibacterium sp. (SeqCode) | reverse complement strand
ACCTTTTTAAAAATTACCACTACCCTAAAAAAATCGCCGATTTGAATTACCGTCGGCACGCCCGGGGATCTGGTGAAACACGCCCGGTTGTCGCCGGAGACGATATTGTTTGCTGAATGAACGCCGTTCCATTTGAACACGACGTACATCGTGTAATCGCGTTGAACAGGAAAGACGGACGGCCCGCTAAAGTAGGCTGAGTTTGCAAAGGCAATTGCCGGTTTATCGCCGATAACATCTGGCGTCAGGCCCGCTCCCGGTTGAGCTATAGCAACGTGCTTCCCTACGAGCGACCCCCATGTTGCCACCGTACCATTGTCGACCTTCGCTAAGGTGTCAGCACGAAACCACAGCCGAAGGCCGGCCTGAGGCACTTGTGCCGACACGGTTTCCAGAGCAAGGGCCAGTGACAGCCCGACGACGATGAAGATGTGTTTTGTCATGGGGCGAATATAGCCCCAATGACATAGGGCAGTTACTTGCCGATACTCAGCAATTCATACTGGATCACGCCAGCAGGAACCTTGGTCTCAATGACGTCCCCGACAACTTTGCCAAGAAGCGCCTTCCCAAGGGGGCTGGTTACCGATAGCTTATTCTGCTCAAAATCTGCCTCTTCCGGTGAAACGAGCAGGTAGTCAATCTTCTTGTTGGTCTTCTTGTTGAGTAGCTCCACACGAGACAGGATGTACACTTTATCATCCGGGAAGTCCTTGGCATCAATAACCTGTGCCTTGGAGAGCATGGTCTGAAGGCGGGAGATGCGGATCTCTAGGAGTTCCTGCGCATGCTTTGCCGCATCGTAATCAGCGTTTTCCGATAGATCACCATGTGAGCGTGCTTCAGCGATCTTCTGGGCAATGTCCCGACGCCCATTAGTGGTGAGCTCTTGAACTTCGGCCTGGATCTGATGGAGGTATTCTTTTGTGACGTAAACGGCGTCTCCTGCCATGAGACATCTCCGCAATGAGGTTGGGGTTTCAGGAAAAAAAAACAAAGCCTAAGGCGGCTTTGTTCTGTGTTGCTCGAATCTAAGGAGGTGGCGGCCGTGGTCCAACCGCCGATTAAAGATGCCGCAGGATGTGTCCCATTTTATCCCGTTTTGTCTCGAGATAGCCGATATTATCAACCGTAGGAGGTACTTCCAGGGCCACGAGTTCAGTGACTTCCAATCCGTGTGACTGCAGACCAACGCGCTTCTTCGGGTTATTCGTCATAAGACGCATTTTGCTGATGCCCAGCTCGGTTAGAATCTGCGCTCCGATTCCGTAATCGCGTGGATCGGGAGGAAAACCAAGGTGAACGTTAGCCTCGACCGTGTCCAACCCCTGCTCCTGTAGCGCATACGCCTTGATCTTGTTTGCGAGACCGATGCCCCTTCCCTCCTGGCGCATGTAAAGGACAACTCCTCGACCTTCGCGGTCGATTTGTTCGAGAGCGGCGTGCAATTGCGGACCGCAGTCGCATCGATGCGAACCAAAGATGTCGCCGGTAAGACACTCACTGTGCACGCGAACGAGAACAGGTTCAGATGTTGAGATATCGCCCTTGACAACGGCAACATGCTCTTTACCATCGACTGTGTTCTCGAAGATCTTGATCGTGAATTCACCATACTGGCTTGGTAGTTTGGCCTCGGCAACGAATTGAACGAGGCGTTCCTTCGTGCGCCGATAGGCAATGAGGTCCTGCACGGAGATCATTCGAAGAACGTGTCTCTTGGACATTTCCAGCAGATCCGGAACGCGTGCCATTGAGCCGTCATCCTTCAGGATCTCGCATAGCACCCCAACCGGCTTCAGTCCGGCCAACGTCATAAGATCCGCAACCGCCTCTGTGTGTCCGGCACGGCGAAGCACGCCGCCGTTGACGGCGATCAGCGGAAATATGTGTCCCGGACGTCCAAAATCCTCCGGTTTGGCATCGTCAGACGCCATCGCCAGAACAGTTGCCGTTCGGTCGCTGACGGAGATACCGCTGGCTGTGCCGTGGATGTAATCGACGCTTACGGTGAAGCGCGTCCCATGAAGTGCCGTGTTGTCACTCACCATGAGCGGAAGATCGAGTTTCTTGGCACGGTCTTCAGTAAGGCTGACACAGATAAGCCCCCTGCCCTGTGTGGCCATGAAATTGATGTTCTGTTCAGAACACAACTCGGCCGAACAGATCAGATCGCCTTCATTCTCCCGGTCTTCATCATCGACGACGATGATGCATTTCCCGGCCCGAAGATCGTCGATTGCGTCAGTTATGCTATCCAGCATGGCGGTGGAGTAGTCTTACTTATTGACGATCGTCGCAATGGCCGACTTGTCGAACTTGACGTTGCAACCTGAGCTGATCGTCACAGAAATTGTGGACTCGTCAACTTCATGAACCGTGCCGTGAATGCCCGATGCGGTGATCACAGGGTCGCCCTTCTTGAGCGTCGATAGAAGCTGCTGGTGCTCCTTGGCGCGCTTCTGCTGCGGACGGATCATCATGAAGTAGAAGATGCCGATAACGGCGGCGAACATGAAAAGTGTCTGCATCAGCTGACCGGTTGGGTCGGCACCCGCCTGTGGAGGCGGAGCCATGAAGAGCATTGCAAGCATAGATGTGTTCCGATTTGGTGGAAATGATCAGTTACGAGGTTGATTAAGCTGTTCGATGGTCTCCGCAGCCCACTGACGAAATGTTCCGTCAAGAATTTTCTCCCGTGCCGTACGGACAAGCCAGCGGTAGAGGGCCACATTTTGCTCGGTAGCGAGCATCAGACCGAGGATCTCTCCGGCGTTGAAGAGATGGCGAAGATACGCCAGAGAGTAGTTCTGACTGCTCTCAGAGCCGACATTCGGATCGATAGGTTCATCACGCTGCTTCCACGTTGCATTCTTGATATTCACCCGTCCGCGAGTGGTGAAAAGTGCTCCATTACGCGCATTGCGGGTTGGCATTACGCAGTCGAACATATCCACTCCCAGTCCGATGCATCGAAGGATATTCTCCGGTGTACCAACACCCATGAGATACCGTGCGCGATCTGCCGGCATGACCTCCGTTGAGCAGGCTACAACGTCGTACATGTTCTCTGCCGGTTCGCCGACGCTTAGCCCACCAATGGCATAGCCATCAAATCCAACATCGACGAGCGAATTCATGCACCTCTTGCGCAGGTCGTGGTACACGCTGCCCTGACCAATGCCGAACTGAAGCTGACGGTGACCATAGAGAAAGGGGCTCTTCAGGTGATGTGTTCGTGACCTTTCTGCCCATCGAAGTGTCAGGTCCATTGAGCGCCGCGCCTGTTCGTGGTCGCAGGGGTAGGCGGTGCACTCGTCAAGGACCATGAAGATGTCACTGCCGATTGCCCTTTGGGCATCGACAACGTTCTCTGCTGTGAATAGATGCTTTGATCCGTCGATATGAGAACGGAACTCGACGCCCTCTTCGCTCATTTTGCGCAGATCACGAAGCGAGAACACCTGGAATCCACCACTGTCGGTAAGAATTGGGCGGTCCCATGTGCTGAATCGATGGAGTCCACCCATTGCGGTGAGCGTTTCAACGCCGGGACGCAGGTACAGGTGGTAGGTGTTGGCGAGGATGATGGGCACATCGAGCTCGCGAAGCGAACGATGATTCATTGCCTTAAGAGCCCCTTGCGTGCCGACAGGCATGAAGATAGGTGTTGGTATCTCACCGTGGTCGGTTGTTACCACGCCTGCGCGCGCTGCCGTCTCATTGCAGGTTGCCTCGAGGCGGAATGGGTTCTCGAGTGACATTTCGGGATGCGACACTCAGCGCCCTTCCGACGCTTTGCGAATGATACCACCGCCGACCACGTCGTCCCCTTCGTAGAGTACAACAGACTGCCCAGGTGCAATAGCACGTCGGGGCTCGTCAAACACAACATGCAGTAAGCCATTTTCATCGGTGGAACACGTGGCTGGTGCCCCTTCGTCTTTGTATCGAATCTTGACGTGAAACCGTCGGGCATCGCGCAGATCAGCGTACTTCTGAAGGTTTACATTGTCGGCTGTGAGCGACTGTGCTGCGAGTTTCTCTGCTGTACCTACGACAACTGC
>JBJTEQ010000070.1:0-4169 GCA_046092945.1 Kapaibacterium sp. (SeqCode) | reverse complement strand
GATTTACAAGTTTTCGGTTTTGTGATTCGAAGATTAATCCCGATGTTCGTGGCTTGTTGAATGACGACGGGGTGTAGCGCAGCCCGGTTAGCGCATCTGCTTTGGGAGCAGAGGGTCGCAGGTTCGAATCCTGCCACCCCGACAACACGATTGACTGAAGGCCTTCGTCGGTACAGCCGGCAAAGGCCTTCTGTCTTTTTGGGCAGACGCCACGGAACCGTGTAACTTCATACTGGCGTTCATGGTTATCTGCTTGGCAAGAACCTGCGCACATCCATTAGCTCACCTCTACATGAAGACACTGATCCTTCTTACGCTCGTCGTCATTTCGACCATGCAGCTTTCGGCTGGCGGTGATGACGCAATGAAACACAACGGTGCTAGGTTCCCCGCCCCGACGCGTCGGGAGCTCGCCAGCGCCCTCTCCGGCTTACCGATCGGCTCTGCCGACGGTAACGTCATCATCGTTCGGTATCTGGGCTACCGTTGCAGCCACTGCGTCGAGCAGCTGACGTATCTCAACAGCCACTCGGCAGACCTGCGCCGTCTGGGAATCAGCGTGGTGGCCATGAGCGCAGATCCAACCAAGCGCTGGAACGATCTGGTTCGCACACACAGCATTGATGAGACCGTGTTCCGCTACCTGCCCGACACCGATGGCTCAACGGCTCGTCGCATCGGAGCGCAGCGCTTGATCAACGATACGCTCCGTGATTTCCACGCAACGATCGTCGTCAGTAAAGGTGATATCAAAGGGGCGGTGTATTCCGATTCGCCCTACATGGACGTGGAGCGCATTATCGGTCTGTCGTCCGACGGGGCCTCTGCGGTGCAGCTCGCAACCTCGGCGGAGTACATCGACCGCTATCTAACGACAAAGCCGACAGTCACCACCGTTGCCGGACCGAGCGATGGAATCCAGGAGCCGATCGACCTCGACTTCAATCGAGCGGTTTTGCATGGACAGGACCTATGGGTAGTGATGGGCGATAAGAGTGGTCACGCCATGGCGATCGTCCACAACGCACCATCGAAGCAGCCCACGATTCGCCTGAAAAAGGATTCCCGAGCGTATCACTTCATGTGGCGCACCATGGGCATAGCCATGGGCACCAACGGCGCGTTTGCCACCGCGCAGAACGGTGAACCCGGTGATGGCGATCAGAATTACATGTTCATGGGGCCAACACTGTGGTCGAGCGATACGGCCGTCTTTGCATCGCGAAACCAGACCGAGGAACGTCGGCTTGCTTCGCACCTCGATATGCTCCACCAGAGTCCTTGGGATCTTGGAATCGCGCACGACTCAGCCAACATCTATTGGGTTCTCGATGCGAAGTATCCGGGCGTTTCGCGCTACGACTTCCGCGATCCCCACGAGGTCGGTGGTACGGATCACCGAGATGGCGTCATTCGTCGATACACGGAAACGTCGATCACGCCAGCCCAGCGTGGACGTCCGGCACATGTGAGTCTCGACCGCTCGACAGGCTGGCTCTACTACGTCGACCCCGGTGCAGCAAAGGTTCACCGTCTCGACACACGATCTGGCAAGGTCACTGATACGCTGGAGATGCCCCCTTCCAGCGCCGAAAATGCGGCCGAGTTCACCTCCGTTACGGGTGCTCGGATTTCTACGGCGATCTCGTCTGGACTTGTCGAGCCTGTGGGTATCGAGGTCGTCGGCTCACGCCTTCTGGTTGGAGACCGTTCGACAGGACTAATCCATGTCTACGACATTTCAGATACGTCCACGGTCCTGCTTGGCTCAATTTCTACCGGCGCAAAGGAACTTCTTGGCGTCACCGTTGGGCCCGATCAGCGCATTTGGTTTGTTGACCGTGCAACGGCAAAGGTCTGTAGACTTGACCTTGATGCTGAAAACGCCCTCACTGCTCAGCTGGCAGTCTCTGCCATTGTTCAGGGTGACTCGGTGTCGTTCCGGTACACCAACAATTCGGCCACACATACGCCAAACCTGAGTGTTCGATGGACCAATTCGCGCACTGGCCGAGCAACGGCCTGGCAATCGGTTTCGACAGTACCGATCGCCGCAGGACAGTCAAACGACGTGGTTGTGCTTGTGCCCGAGATCGATACGCTTGCTGTTCACACATGCGAGATCGCAGAATTCACCGATCAAGTCAAGGGGCTTGCAGCATCCACGACCATCGTCCCGAAAGGGCTTCGCCGAGTTGTGGTGCAGGATGAGCGCAACGGAACGTTCGACATTCGTGAAGCTGTGGCACTGACCTCACGAATGGGTTACGTGACTATTGCGTCCGACGTCTTTAACGCTGTCGCCGACGACCTTCGGTCCTTGAAGACTGCGCTCTGGAATAGCGGATCGGTCGGTGAGATCAGCGCTGTCGATGAAGCCGTGCTGATGTCCCTCCTCGGTCGCAATGTGGATCTCTTCCTCATTGCCGACGATCCGCTGGCCCTTCGCCTTGAATGGCCGATGGCGGGTGCATTTTTCCGCAGTCTTGGCGTGTCCCCTCTCGGCCCCGAACAGAATGACAGTCTGAAAGGTCAGCGCATCTTCACCGGTGTACTGGGCGACCCCGTCACGGCCGGTATGGCGCTGATCGACTGTCAGCTCCCGCGCCTGGATCATCAACGCGGCGGCAAGTACATTCCGAACATGCTGCTTCGCCCCCTGACCAACTCCAAAACCATGATGCTGCGAAAGGGCGACACGGCATCCGGCGCAGTACGGTATGAGAAGCAAACATTGCGATGCATTGTTTTGGGAATCAATGCATCTCGCTTCATGGATGGCGCACAGCGCACCAGCATCCTCGATCGCGGACTTATCTGGCTTGAAGAGGCGGCCAATCCCGATACCGTCGCAACATCGGTCGATGATGATGTTCAGCCACGCGATGACGGTCGCATCGCGATTCGTCGCTCCGGTGCGTCAGATTACCAATGGACAGCCGCTGAGGTTGCCCCATTCGGCGAAGAGCATGCAGTAGCGGAGGTATACTCGCTTACCGGACAGCGGATGATGACGTTGTACGAAGGTCCATTGTCGTTAGCGCAGGGAACATTTTCTTCGTCGAGCTTGGCCTCAGGGTGTTACTTTGTCATTATTCGCACGGTGAATCGTCGTCTGCACTCAACGTTCCTCAATCAGTAAGTCCTATGGGGCGATCAGCCTCCACATCATCTCGGTCACGACGAGCAAGCTCCGACCTTCCGACGCACGTCTTCGGCAGTGACGTCGAAATGGACCTTGCCTTCCTGCTTGCGGAGGGCAAACGCAACCTTGCCCGTTTCAACGCGGACTTGGTAGAGCGGGCTTTTCGGTTCTGCGTGAAAGCACACGAGAAAGATGTCCGTGTCTCCGGGGAACCCTATTACACGCACCCGGCGAATGTTGCGCTGATCGTGATGCGGGAGATCCCGCTTGATGACGTCAGTGTTGTTGCTGCGCTGCTTCACGATGTGGTAGAGGACACAACCTTCTCACTCAAAGATGTGCGTGCACAGTTCGGTGCCGAGGTAGCCGACATCGTTGACGGTGCAACGAAGATCAGTGATGTATTCAAGAGCCGTGAGATCACCCAGGCCGAGAACTATCGAAAACTCCTGCTTTCGCTTGTCAACGACGTCCGCGTGATTCTCGTGAAGTTCGCCGACCGCTTGCACAACATGCGCACCATCGACTCCCTCTCGCGGGAACGTCAGGAACGCCTTGCGCGCGAAACGATGGAGATCTACGCCCCGTTTGCGCATCGGTTTGGCCTCGGCAACATGAAGTGGGAACTCGAAGACCTTTCGTTCAAGGTTCTTAATCCCACCGTCTACGAAGACATACAGAAGCGTCTGGCGAAAACTCGACGTGAACGCGAAGAGATCATCAAACGGTTTGCCGAGCCGATCGAAGAAAAGCTCCGCGAGAACGGTCTGACGTTTGAGATTAATGGTCGCCCAAAGCACTTCTACTCGATCTACCGCAAGATGCTCGCGCAGGGTAAAAGCGTTGAGGAGATGTATGACCTGCTGGCTATTCGCATTATTCTTGACACCGACGACAACAATGAGTGCTTTCTCGCGTACGGCATTGTGAGCGAGATCTACCGCCCCATTCCAGAGCGCTTCAAGAATTTCATCAGTGTCCCCAAGAAAAACGGGTATCAATCACTCCACACCTCGGTGATCAG